>CAILUB010000071.1 GCA_903837305.1 uncultured Cytophagaceae bacterium | reverse complement strand
TTTTCTTCCCTCGGCATCTTTCCCTGATTTCAGACAGATGCCGTCGTCACCTACGTCAAATTTAGAATTACGGACAGAAACATATTCGCAGGATTCGATGTCGATACCATCGCCGTTTTGGGCGAACCAAGCGTTTTTAACCGTGATATTATCTACTGTTAGGTGTTTCGAAAGTAGCGGGTGGATATTCCAAGCGGGGGAGTTTTGGAAGGTAACGCCTTCTAACAGTATCTGCTCGCATTCGCGCAGGGAGATCATATTAGGGCGAAGGAATTCCTTGATTTCTTCGGCTTTGGCCTCAGTAAAACCAGCTGCGATGACGCCTGGCTGATCCATTTTAGACCCTTTCAAAGCTCGTTCAGTTGGATACCAGGTATCTTTTTTCTCATCTAACACGCCACCGGAGCGAACTAATTTATCCCATTCCCCTTGAGTTAATTTTCCTTTCTTCACGGGTCTCCAAGCCTCACCAGCGCCATCGATGATACCAGAACCCGTGATAGCGATGTTACGTTCGCCTATCGCGGTGATCGGAGATTGGGCTCTAATCGCTGCAACCCCTTCCCAGTTAGTTCTGACTAATGGGTATTGTGCTGCATCCGAGCTGAATTGCAAGACAGCGCCTGCGTCTAAATGGAAGTTGATATTGGAGCGTAAGGTGATGGCTCCTGTTAGCCAAAAACCTGCAGGCACGCGCACCACGCCACCGCCTTGCTTCGCGGCGATGTCGATGGCTTGCTGAATGGCTGAGGTGTTCAGAGAGCTAGCTGATGAAACGGCACCATAGGTAACGATATTAAACGTATCTTTTTTAAACGCGGTCGTCGCTACGTTCGGTAATTCAAACACGTATTTCTGCGAGAAGGATGACTTCTTAAGGAAACTGCGCAAGTGCTCATTCGAAGCTAAAATACCTTCAGCGACCAAGGACGCAATTTTTTTAGCGCCAAAAGGAGAGAAGTGCGTATCATCCGCCACCCCTTTACTGAATTTCTTGAAGATACCAGCTGGGTAATGCAAGAACATCTTTTTCGCACCTTCAGGCCCTTCCGCTGCAATGTATTTCTTACTTTCCTTCTCTATATCGAGTAACAATACTTTTTCGGCTGCAGCCACTTCGCGAACCACGGCTGGATAATCTGCGTGTTGGTCCACAAAAACGCCCGTAGAATCAAATTTTCGTCGTTGCGTAGGAGTTAATAAGATGGGAATTCCGCCTTTTGAACGTGTTTCGCGGACATAGCGAACAAGGTTTTCGCGAAAATCGGTTTGTGCTGGGGCGTATCGGCTGGTGTCTGAGACTTTGGCATCATTATGGCCAAACTGAATCAACACATAATCCCCCTTTTTAATCTGATTGAATACCTTAGCCCAACGGCCTTCGCGACGGAAGCTTTTCGTGCTTCTTCCGTTGTAGGCATGGTTTTGAACTTCCACTGCCTCATTAAAGAAAGACGTAAATGGCATCCCCCAGCCCGTCTCCGGAAAATCAGCAGACACTTTATCCGCCATAGTA
>CAILUB010000070.1 GCA_903837305.1 uncultured Cytophagaceae bacterium | reverse complement strand
CCGCTCAATTCGCCTGATTTCTGCATAAATGCAAAGATTTGCGGCTCGATACGATTCGTATCGAATTCAAAATGGGGCCAAGAAACGCGTTGCCAGTTGTACATGATGAGGCGATTAGAAAGTGTAATCGACTCAAATATAAGCAATTTTTGAGTCGATTAGCGAAATTAATCGCCTCAAACTGATAATTTAAAAGCATTTGTTACCTTTTTATATAAATTAGTAACAAAAGACTTACCTTTGATTTATGAGCGTACACAAAGCAATTCTAGAAAAGATTAATTCGAAGATCCCTGGAGACATTTTTTTTCCTGCAGAATTTCGCATGCTCGGAACAGACGATGCCATTAAAATGGCTCTATCCCGATTAGTGAAAGAAAATACCATTGAAAGACTGGCAAATGGGGTTTACTATATTCCACAATTTCACCATTTGATAGGGAGAATTAAGCCATCTCTTGAGATGATAGCGAATGCCATCGCATCAAGAGATCATATACAAATTAAGCCCACCGGAATGAGTGCGTTGAATAAACTAGGTTTATCTGAACAAGTCCCTACTAGGCATGTCTACATCACCAATGGCCAACCCAGAACATACCGTGTAGAGGAGAATGAGATTCATTTTAAAAGTGCTAGTCCTAAAAAATTAGCTTTAAAGGGCCCCATAAGCTCTCTTATCATTCTGGCAATGGATGAAATGGGTCAAAGTGAATTTGATGAAACTTTGGCAAATAAATTAAAGCTTCTACTACAAAACGAAGATCCCTCGTTATTAGAAAATGATCTGATGCTTGCACCATCCTGGATTGCAAAAGAACTTTATTCAATCATTTCTAAATTCCCAGCTAATGAAATGGTTTAAGCTAGCGATAGAAGATCGCAGGATAATCTTGCAACAAGCGAGTGCTCTAAGTAGGATAAATGAGAAGGCACTTGAGAAGGACCTTTGGGTTACATTGGTATTAGAAGCCGTGTTTAAAACCAAATTTGCCACACAATTACACTTCAAAGGCGGCACTTCTTTAAGTAAGGCGTGGCAGATTATTGAAAGATTTTCAGAGGATATTGATTTGTCAATTGATAGATCATTTTACGGATTTGGAGAAGACTTATCTTATTCCCAAATCAAAAAACTTAAAAGAATATCCAGCGAATTCGTCAGCAGCGACTTTAGAGAAGAGCTAGATAAAACTCTTGTCGAAATGGGAGTCCCTGCTTCACTATTTACATGTAGGGCAACACCAATCCCCGAAACAAGGAAAGATACAGTGGACCCGCAAGAAATTGTGATAGAATATGTTTCAATCTTAGATAATGTCGAATACTTACCCGATACGATAAAAGTAGAGGTGAGCGCTAGATCCATCAAAGAAGGGACCCAAATGAGGCCATTGACTTCTCTAGTAGGAAGCTTACTGCCCCAATTAGAGCTAGGCCACCCATTTCAAATACGATCCATCGAGCCTACAATTACTCTTTTAGAAAAGGTATTCTTATTGCATGAAGAATTCACAAAAAATGCTTCAGAAATACGCCACTTAAGAATGTCGAGGCATTTATATGACTTGTTACTCTTAAGTGAATCTATTTATGCTAATATAGCTCTAAGTGACACTCCCCTATACAACCGAATCATCGCGCATAGGCAGCACTATATTAGACAAACGGGAATAGATTATAAAAATCACGGAAAGCAAAGTATTTCATTTCTTCCTCCTAATCCTATTTTAGAGAGATATGAGGAAGACTATGAAAAGATGAAGCTGAATATGATTTATGGCAAGGCGCCAGCATTTGAAGACTTAATTCAAAAGTTAAGAGTGCTGCAAGACAAATTTAGAATCACTACAAATTCTCCTTCATCCACTCCATCGGATTCACCCCATACACCGCTTTGAAAGCGGTGTAAAAAATGGACTTACTCTTAAATCCAGACATGGCAGCGATTCCCTCAATGGACGTAGTCAGATGGGCACCCGATCGGAAGAGGTATGTGGCGTGTTCGACTCTTAATTTATTTCGATAGGCCGGAAAAGGTACTTTCAGTTGCTTACTGAAACAAGTGGTTACTCGTATGTGCGGGATGTTCAAGGTACGGGAAATGTCGTGCAATGAAAACGCGATGTTTAGATAAGGTTTCTCGGTTTCAATGTAGGCGACGATGCGATCTAGATCCTCTGATTTTTCGTGGGGGGCTTCCTGAAAACCTTTGGCCTGCACAGTCATCCGCTTGTAGTTCAAAATAAGTTTGTCCAAGAGCGAGACTTTGTTTGGATCACCGTAGAGGAATTTTGGCATGAACAGAAAACTGATGGGCATAATCAAGATAAAATAATACAAATACCCATCTGAAATAAAGACCTTATTTCGAAACACTAAGCCTTGATCAGTAGTCGATAGCGATGTGGCATAAATCACTAAGCCCCAAAGAGGTAGCACAATCAAAGGCACAATCAACAAAAAGTGATTAATGAGTTGCGTTAACTTCTTTTTCATGTAAACGGTACTATTCCTTTTTTGGATGATTAAGTACCTCAAAGCAAAAATAATGAACCCTAGATTGCAGATCGCAATAAACGAACGCTGGAAGTGATAAGGGAATAATAAGGAGGGGAAATGATTCGGCAAAATATACGGGATGTGTAGCTGCAATTGTCTAAAATAAGCCACTTTACTCTCCCACGGAAAGAAATAATAGGGTAGGGTATTGGCTAATACAACCAATGCAGGAACAGCAAAGAGTAGGAAGTAATAATCAATAAAAAACTTCCCCTTGACTAAACTCTTAAAAAAATAATAGAGCAAGGGTCCTGCTAAGGAGGCCAAAGGATCAAAATGAATAATCAGAAAAGTGAATATATCCGTATGTCCTGATGACATCGACAACAGCATCGACAATTCCCTGGCACAAATAATTAGAATGCCTGAAACAAGGTAGATGATTCCTTTATTCAGCGACCAATTATTAATCAGCAACAGAAAACAGACGATTAAGACAAGAACAACGGAGGTAAATAACATCGCTTAATTTATTGTACGGCAATTTAGTCTTAAATATAATTTTTCGAACTAGGCCCATTTAATTAGTTGTCCGAAAATTTATATTTCAAACCGCTTCCCCTTTATATAGCTGTTTTAAAGTAATTCAAAGCACGTTTTTTGTGGAAAATTTTGCCAAAAATGTGCGTGCGAATACTCCTATTCACCCTTTTATCCACTGCTTGTCTAGCTCAAACTAGCCCTGCGAAGATCTCTACCCTGTCCTCTGGCATAGGTAGTTCCACCTATCTGCAGTCCATCGGTCAGTCAGCTGTGGTGTTAGGAACAGCTTCAGCTGGAAGCGGCTACATCCTGCGCCAGGGATTCGTG
>CAILUB010000069.1 GCA_903837305.1 uncultured Cytophagaceae bacterium | reverse complement strand
GTACGGGAATCGAACCCGTGTTTCATCCGTGAAAGGGACGTGTCCTAACCCCTAGACGAACGGACCATTATTTATTTTGGTGGCACAAAGGTAGGCTTTTCCCTTTTATATTCAAAACTACCTGCTAAAAAAGACTAATTATTTTCTAATTTATTTTCGCTATTTTAGCCTAAACATTGAAGCAGAACCCCTTATGGCGAACGTAATCCCCTATTCTAGACTAACTGATTTTGACGTTGCCTTGTTCTTAAATGGCAAACATACAAGACTTTATGAGAAATTAGGGGCTTTCGAAATTGAGCATGAAGGAACGATAGGTACCTTTTTTGCGGTGTGGGCTCCCCACGCTAAAAATGTATTTGTGACGGGGAATTTTAATTTTTGGGATCACTATTCTCACCCCTTATTTCCTCGTTGGGACTCATCCGGTATCTGGGAAGGCTTTATACCAGGCGTAAGAACGGGGGAAACCTACAAATATGGTATTGAGACTACAGGTGGGGAATATTTGGAGAAACTAGACCCAATGGGCTTGTATTGTGAGGCACCGCCTAAGACAGCCAGCATTGTTTGGAATACCTATAAAGAGTGGAAAGATACGAAATGGCAAGAAGTTAGAGCGTCGAAAAATGCGTTGAATGTGCCGATGTCCATCTATGAGGTGCATTTAGCTTCGTGGATGAAGACCTTGGAAAATGACTACCTTTCCTATGACGATTTAGCCGTAAAACTGGTGAATTATGTGAAGGAAATGGGCTTTACGCACGTGGAATTTATGCCCATCATGGAATACCCTTACGATCCATCTTGGGGATACCAGATTACAGGGTATTTTGCTCCTACCGCCCGTTTCGGGGATCCACAAGGTTTTATGCGCTTAGTAGAAGCCTTTCATCAAGCAGAAATTGGAGTGATTTTGGACTGGGTTCCGTCTCATTTTCCGGGCGATGCACACGGTCTATATAACTTTGATGGCGGTAGTACCTATGAGCATCCGGATCCGAAACGCGGTTATCACCCGGATTGGAAGTCCTATATTTTCGATTACGGTAAGAATGAAGTTCGTTCGTTCTTACTTTCAAACGCCTTTTTCTGGTGTGATCGCTACCATGTTGATGGTTTACGCGTGGATGCGGTGGCTTCTATGCTGTATTTAGATTATTCTAGAAACGACGGAGAATGGGAACCCAATCAGTTTGGAGGGAACCATAACCTAGAGGTTATTTCCTTCTTACAAGACTTAAACAGCCACATCTACGCCGAGTTTCCGCATATCCAGATGATTGCAGAAGAGTCGACGAGTTTCCCTGGAGTAACGAAACCAGTTCATATGGGTGGATTAGGTTTTGGCCAAAAATGGATGATGGGCTGGATGAATGACACACTTCGTTTCTTCCAAAAAGATCCGATTTATCGCCAACACCATCTGAATGAGCTGACTTTCTCTTTGATTTATGCCTTTACAGAGAATTTCTGTCTACCACTTTCGCACGACGAAGTGGTCTATGGTAAAGGATCTCTTTTGAATAAGATGCCTGGCGATGATTGGCAGAAATTTGCTAACCTACGTCTGCTTTTAGCAGAACAATTTACGCATCCAGGATCTCATTTATTGTTTATGGGAGGAGAATTTGGCCAAAGAGAAGAATGGAATCATACCCAAAGCCTAGACTGGCACCTAACAGAAGAACATTCCCACAGAGGAATTCAAGAAACGGTGAAGGCATTAAATCAACTTTACAAATCTGAACCAGCTTTCTATAGCAAGCAATTTGACTATGAAGGTTTTGAATGGGTCGAATCGAATGACCAAAGTAATTCGGTGATTTCGTATATCCGAAAAGGAGAAACAGCGAAACAACAAGTGATTGTGATTTTGAACCTAACCCCTGCACCACGGGATGGATACCGGATAGGAGTTCCGCTCCCTGGGGTTTGGAAGACCGTATTCAACTCTGATAAAGGCGAATTCGGAGGAAGCAATTACCCTGTTTCAGGCGCTACGATGACGGAAGAAATCAACTGGCAAGGGAAAGCGTTCTCAATTGCTATCAATCTACCTCCTCTTTCTGCGCTTATATTAAAGGCCTAACTAATGGCACTAAATGGCTAGAAACAATAAAGACTCAGAAAAATTCCGAGCCTTTATTCAATCCGCCTAAGTAGTATTTTCAATGACCGAAGTCATTTAAAATCTTCGTTTGTATGAAATGTAATTATTGTACACAAAAATAGTAAATAATTTATAGGCGGAAAATATTTTGGTATATTTTTTTTACTATTCAGTTATAAAATAGTACTATTTCCTTTTATTGATGCTCTCTTCCATATCTGAGAGCTCCACTTCTAATGCTTTAGTCGAAATGGTTATCTCCCAAGCACTCAGGGCTAAAGAAATACACATGCCCACTAACCCTATCCCGAAAAACCAGCGAGCTACTAATTGTTCATTCATAAATAAAAGAAACATGCACACCACGCTCAAAATCAAACTAATGATGGCGATGATCTGCATTCTTTGAATCAATTTCATCCGTAAACGAAGGTTTTCAATTTGCATTCGAATCGCATCATCTGGGTTCTGCTGGAACTTTTCGTGTAAACCCCGAATCAACGAAGCCATCGACATAAAGCGATTCGTAAAGGCGATCATCAACAAGGAAACCGTTGAGAACAATAAGGCGGGAGTACCGATGCTTAATTCCATATTACTTATAATATTGATCGAGTAATTGATTCATTTCTTCTTGTACTTTTTTCGCCTCTCTCGCTGCAGAAATCGAGGTATCATCTCCTGCATAAATGATGCCACGTGAAGAATTCACCAGAAGTCCTACTTTATCATTCATGCCATACTTAGCGACATCTGATAAACTCCCTCCTTGCGTTCCTACACCAGGAACTAGGAAGAAATTGTCTGGGGCGATTTCACGTACTTTGGCAATATAATCAGTCCTAGTCGCTCCTATCACAAACATTAATTGATCTGCGTTCCCCCATTCCATGGATTTACGCATCACATTTTCGTAAAAAGGTATCCCGTTTTCGTCCTTCATTTGTTGAAAATCGTTACTCCCAGGATTAGAAGTTAAGGCCAAAAGAATCACCCACTTATCCTTAAATTGCAAGACGGGACTCACCGAATCCTCCCCCCTGTAGGGTGCAACTGTCACTGAATCAAAATCGAATCCAGCACGATCAGGCTCAAAGAAGGTCT
>CAILUB010000068.1 GCA_903837305.1 uncultured Cytophagaceae bacterium | reverse complement strand
TACCGTAGAGCATCGCTTTCGCAGCGGGATTAGATACTTCCTGCGTTAATGTCCGTGAATACTTATTTAATGACATAGGGTTTAAGAAATTTTTTCAAACAACAAATATACGCAATTCGATTTGTAGACAGGTTAATTATGCCAAAGAATCTTTGGCAATTATAGAAAAAGCAAAATTAATTATTTGTTTTCTCCTACCTGCTGTCTCCACATCGCAAAATACAATCCTTTACTCGCCACTAAATCGTCGTGCGAGCCTTGTTCTACAATCTGTCCTTTCTCTAGCACATAGATCCGCGTCGCGTGCATCACCGTCGATAATCGGTGGGCAATTAAGATCGTAAGGTGCTCCGTATCAACGGATAAAGAACGAATCGTCTCGGAAATTTCTTCTTCTGTCAAAGAATCCAATGCCGAAGTCGCTTCATCAAAAACCAATAAATTAGGATCACGCAATAAGGCGCGCGCGATACTCAAACGTTGCTTCTCGCCGCCGGACACTTTCACGCCACCCTCCCCGATCAAGGAATCTAATCCTTTGTCGGCTCTAGCGAGTAAAGTTTGGCAAGCAGCCTTTTCTAATACGGCCATACATTGGGCGTCCGTCGCGTTCGGGTTAACGAACAACAAGTTCTCGCGAATGGAACCGGAGAACAATTGCGTGTCTTGGGTAACAAACCCGATCTTCTTGCGCAACTCATCGAAATCGATCGCGTCACTTGGTTCGCCGTTGTAATATACCTGTCCTTTTTTGGGACGATAAAGACCAACCAATAATTTTACTAAAGTTGATTTTCCTGCACCCGATGGTCCTACGAAGGCAATCGTCTCGCCGCCTTTTACGGAGAAGGTAATTCCGTCCAACGCTTCCGTTGTGGCAGACTGGTGTTTGAAAGAAACGTGATCGAACTTCAATTCCTGAATAGACGAAATCGCCTTCGGGTTTGTAGGCTTCTTCTCCGATGGAATACTTAATACCTGCTCGAAATTTTGGAGAGACACCTCTGCCTCGCGGTAGGTATTCACCACATTCCCAATCTCTTGCAAGGGGTTAAAGAGAAAGAACGAATAAATATTCAACGAATAGAATTGACCGATCGTGATCTTTTCCTCGTAGATCAAGTAGATCAACACGACCACCATCAGCATACGCAACAAGTTCACGCAGGTTCCTTGAACAAAGGCCATCGAACGCACATAACGCACTTTCTTTAACTCTAACTTCAGGATTTTCTCTGTCGTCGCATTTAAGTGGGCGATCTCTTGCTCCGCTAAACCTAAAGATTTCACCAGCTCGATATTGCGCAAGGATTCTGTTGTAGATCCGGCTAGACCCGTCGATTCCTTCACGATTTCGATCTGAATCACTTTAATCTTCTTACTTAAAACGGACGAAACATAACCGATTAGTGGGCCCGTAATTAAGAAAAGGGGCATCACCATCCAATGCACCGAAAAGGCATAGACCGAGATAAAGATCAAGGCGATGATCGATTGGAATAAAATGTTAATTCCTAGCGTGATCAACTTTTCTACGTCCGTGCGGACTTTTTGGAGTTTACCCAAGGTCTCGCCCGATCTTTGGTCCTCAAACGTCTCGTAAGGTAACTCCAAGGAGTGGCGGATGCCATCTGAATAGAGGTTTGCGCCTACTTTTTGGGTAACTGTATTGATGAAATAATCCTGAAAGTTTTTTGCCACTCGGCTCACGAAAGCCACGCCCACGGACGCTAAGGCCAAAGGCCAAATCGCCGCCACGAATTGGTCCATCGTGTGGGTATCCGAGCGGTACACCGCCGCCACATCATCGATGATCTTCCTGAAAATATAGGGATCCATCAACGAGAAGATCTGGTTCGTGGCTGCTAGGGCTAATGCCCCCACCACGCGCCAGCGGTATACTTTTAAATAATTCAGTAATAATTTCATATATTTTTTAGAATCTACTTAAGGCCATCTCTGAGATGGTTTTTCCAATCGCTAAAGAGGAGGTCGCCGCCGGACTAGGCGCATTTAATACATTAATTACTTTCGCGTCTTCTACGATCGAGAAATCATCTAATAAACCACCATTTCTATCGCAAGCCTGAGCACGAACACCCGCGCCGCCTTCGACTAAATCATTGATTTGAATCTCTGGGATTAATACTTGTAAGGCTTTCGTGAAGGCCTCTTTCGAGAAGCTTCGGTACATTTCGCCTAAACCGGTTTCCCAGTATTTCATAGCTACTTTTTGGAAGCCTGGCCAGGTTAATGTTTCCCAAAGTTCCTTCGCATCAATCCCTAATTTCTTGTAGCCCTCTTTCTTAAAGGCTAAAACCGCATTCGGTCCCGCCTCCACGCCACCTTTCATCATTCGGGTGAAGTGAACGCCTAAGAACGGGAAGTTCGGATCTGGCACTGGATAAATCAGGTTCTTCACCAGGTATTCTTTGTCTTTTCTTAGCTTGAAATATTCCCCGCGGAATGGTACGATGCGTACATCCAGAGGTTCTTTTTGGGTCATCTGAGCTACTTTATCCGAGTAAAGGCCGGCACAGTTGATCACTAATTTTGCCTCATAGACTGACTTCGTAGTTTCCACAATCGAGAAGGTCAAGCCTTTTTTGATATCGATCACTTGCTCACCTAGGTGCATTTCGCAACCCCTGATTTGGGTTCCTACGGCTAATTTCGCAGCGACTGCTCGGTAATCCACAATGCCTGTTTGAGGAACGAACATCCCTTCTACCCCTGTCACGTGCGGCTCGTATTCGCGCATTTCTGCTAGGCTTAGTTTTTTCAATCCATCCAGGCCGTTTTGTTGACCTCTTTGGTACAAAGTCTCTAATTGTGCACGTTGCTCATGTGTGGACGCGACTACAATTTTACCAGTTAATTCGAACGGAATATTCTCCTGTGTACAGTAATCAATCAATTGATGGTAACCCTCAATGCAATTTTTGGCCTTCAAAGAACCCGGTTTGTAGTACAATCCTGAGTGGATCACGCCGGAATTATTGCCTGTTTGGTGCATAGAAACCATGCTTTCTTTCTCAAACAAAGCGATATGAAGATCAGGTCTCGCCTCTAGTAAGCGATGCGCCGTTGCGAGGCCCACGATGCCGCCGCCTACGATGATTACGTCTAATGCCATAAATTGAAATGTTGAACAACAAATATACGGCGAATCGATGGTAAAAAGAATTATTCGTAGCTTTGAAGTATGAATCCTAGGATCGAACAATTGTATCAAATTTCCAAAGCCCCTACTCGGACCATTTTAGGTCTCATGTCGGGTACGTCCTTGGATGGTTTGGATTTAGCTTTAGTTCGCTTCACCGGTTTTGGGCTGGATACTTCGTACGAGATTTTGCACTACGATACCCGCCCTTATCCGGCAGATTTCAAGGAATCGATTCGTTCGGTTTTTGCCAAAGAAAACATTCATTTCCCTACACTTTCCACACTTAACGCGCAAATTGGACGTTTGCACGCTTCGCTCATTTTAGAAGTACTAGCCTCTTGGGGTGTGAAACCTTGCGAGGTAGACGCGATTGCCTCCCACGGCCAAACCGTCATGCACCGCCCAGACAGAACGGGTAAACTCCCTCATTCGACCATGCAAATTGGTGACGGAGATCACATCGCCCAATTAACGGGCATCATTACCCTTTCCGACTTCCGCCAAAAACACGTAGCAGCCGGTGGCGAAGGGGCTCCTTTGGCGATGTTTGGAGACTATTTCTTGTTCTCCAAGAAAGGCGAAAACCGAATCTTATTAAACATAGGAGGCATCGGAAACTTCACTTATTTACCTGCCTCTGGAGATCCAGCTGGCATTTTAGTGACAGATACCGGCCCCGGAAATACCTTGATCGACGCTGCAGTTCGCCGTTATTTCAATCAAGCGTATGATGAAAATGGAGTCATCGCCCTCTCCGGAAAAATCGACGCTGGCATTTTAGCAGAACTCATGAGCCTGAGCTTTTTCAAGGATTCATTCCCAAAAAGCACCGGCCCAGAATACTTTAATTTAGACCTGGTTCACGCCTCCATCAGCCCAGCTGATTTAGTCGCGACCCTTACGGAATTCACCGCCCAAAGCATCGCCCTCGCCATGAAAACCTACATTCCATCAGGCATTGATGGTACCGTTTTCGTCAGTGGTGGTGGCAGCAAAAACCCCGTGATCATGGCCCGTTTAGCCGAGCTTCTTCCTTTCCGCGTTTGCGAAAGCGATGAGCTAGGAATGCCTTCGGCGGCAAAAGAGGCAGTTTTATTTGCTTTATTAGCGAACGAAACGCTAGCAGATTCGCCTGGAGCGGAGAGATTGGGGGATTCGCCGTGGGAAAATTTTGGTAAAATTTCGTTGTGACGATTTTTTTAGATTAGAGATTATAGAGTAGAGAGTATAGATTTAAAGAATAGAGCATAAAGCACAAAGAATAAAAATAGAGTAAAGATTATAGAGCAAAGAGTAAAGATTATGCCCTGCGGACTCATTTCCTCCGGACTATCGACTAGTGACTAGCGACTATTGACTGCCCACTAACAACTGACGACTAAGCCGTGAAACGGCGAAACATATGAAATACAAATTTACCGATTCCATCCTTTTCGAAGATGCTGATTTTATTGTGATTAACAAGCCCTCTGGCATTTCGACGCTGGATGAGCGGAAGGATGATCTAGCGCCGGCCATCTTGCGTTTAGCGAAGGAATATTCGTCGGATGCGCAGGTGGGACACCGTTTGGACAAAGAAACATCCGGGGCATTAGTGATCGCGAAAAATCCGGAGGCCTACCGCCACATCTCGATGCAATTCGAGCACCGCGAAACGGCGAAACGCTACCATGCGGTCGTGGAGGGCATGCAGGACTGGGATGGCTTTTTGGTGAACTTACCCATATTGCCTTTAAAAGACGGAAAAGTGGTGATCGATCGGGCCAAAGGAAAACACGCCGAAACCTGGTTCCGCACCTTGAAAGTATTCCGAGGATATACCTTGGTAGAATGCATGCCCATCACCGGTCGCATGCACCAAATCCGCATCCACCTCACCTGCCTTAAAGCACCTATTGTTTCTGATGCGATGTACGGCGGACCCGAGATCTACCTTTCTGATTTGAAACGCAATTTCCATTTGAAAAAAGACACAGAAGAACTACCAGTCATGCGCCGTGTTGCGTTGCATGCACACAGTTTGTCCTTTAACTTACTGAATGGCGACCCCATCACGGTCGAAGCACCCTACCCAAAAGATTTCAATGTCCTGGTCAAGACTTTAGAGAAGTATTCGTAATTTTACAGCCCTGGCTCCGTAGTTCAATGGATAGAATGTAGGTTTCCGGTACCTAAGATGAAGGTTCGATTCCTTCCGGGGCTACTCCATTAATAAAAAAGGCTTCCTTATGTTGGGAAGCCTTTTTTTTGATAATTAGTTTAGCTTAAGCTTGAATAAAAAGATCAAATTATCAGGATCAATATAATAACCTGAGTCCATAAATGAATCTTTATCTCTGCCAATATACAATCCATTGCCAGATGTTTTACTTTCCTCATGGTAAGTAAAATTCTGCTGAGATACTAATTCCTCTTCTCCATCATTTGTTAAAAGTAAAACTCCTTCCGATGAAGAAAGTATACTAACCTTTAGTCTTTCTAATTGCTTCTTACTTAAAGCCAAATAACAGTCATTATAAATAACAAAAAAACGCCAAACAATATCCCTAGCCGTATTATTAGTACCATCAGCCTTCACCTCTTCATTGGCTAATTCCATTTGTAATACTTTTCTTTTATTATTATTGTCATCCTCTATGGAAGGTTGTTTTACATTTAATAAAAAAGACTCTTCTGTAGAGTCGGGGTAAGAAATGGTCAACAACTTATTTTTCAAAACCTCTACTTTAGGCATTTTGGCATTAAACCATTCCTTTGTATTAGCGGTTACTAACTGATTAAATCGAGTAGTATCTTGAATTTTAAAATTAGACTTCACCCCATAAAATGTAAAATCTTCAACGTCTAAAATTTCAGGCAAACTAGCTACCCCACTACGCCTATTACTTTCCTCATAATTATCATAAGTGGTAAATGTAGTATTACCGATTACAACTTTCGCTAATTCAAATTTGAATGTGTTATTAATCAATGGAACCTGTTTGAAAAAGTAATTATTCAAAAAATCAGTAGATGAATTTTGTGCAAACCCATTCAAATGGATAAGAAGAAGTATAGCGAATGCAGCAGCTAATTTATTTTTCATAACAATATTATTTTACCCAAAAATACTCAAGTCTACTGTATTCCTAAAGGCTAAATAGTTTCAAACAAGGGACGCTATGCTTTGTTTGTCAAAGAAGATGGGACAACAACCTTTCGAAATGCCATTGTGAATATTTCACCGAACTCAGAATTGTTAACTACAAATTAGATACGCTTCTCGTCCGTTTTAGCTTTTGATTAAACATTTCCGCTTGCAGAATACTGCCATTCAGCCACATTCTTTGGCTATTTTGCGACATGTGTGTGTTACCTAAAGGAAATTCCTCTCTTCTTTTCTTGCCATTCTTTAATGTTAGTATGGCCGAAAACTCCTCTTTATCTACTAAAAAATCTTTAGCTCGTTTATTCAAAGCGTAAGTTTTTAAAGGCCCGAGATTTTGTGAATTCATTAAAAGCAAATTTCCTTTACTCGACTTGATTTTGACCAATGCTTTACTATCACCGTCAAAATTCAAACCACTTTGCCCTAACTGAATCTCTCTAAATTCCCCTTGACCATTACCCTTCAAAAACAGACCTTTAGATGCATCTAATCGACCTGTGCTTATTTCATTGCCGTAATCATTTCCACTTAATACCATGTCCAAATTGCCATCTTCATCAAAATCTTGAACTTGGATCGCTAAAACAGGTGAAACTTGGGCTAATCGAGGTAAGGCGAAAATTCTGAATTTCCCTTTACCTAGATTTTCTATATAACTAGAGTTCATCCAATTAGCTTCTAAAACCAAGGCTTTACCCAATTCCTCCTTGGTTAACACATCATTTATACCTGCGACGGAAAATTTAGCATAGTTATCAAATCTTTTTCTAATCTGTATAAATTGTTTAGCCAAATCGTCTCTCGTATTGAAGGGAAATTCTTTTTTCTTTCCTTTTTGGTCTTTAAAATATACCGTTGGAATGGCATCAAAAGTACCATCTCCATTGAAATCTGCCGCGTATATTTTGGTTGGTGTGTCATCACTTGCCCGATGCAACGTGTTTTGGCCTAAATTCCCAGCCACATAATCCATATCGCCATCATTGTCAAAATCGCCAGCAGCTAAACTATTCCACCATCCCGATTTGTGTTCAATTCCAGTCGATTGAATCGATTTGAATTTACCTTTCTCATTTTTAAAGATTTTAATAGGCATCCATTCCCCAGCCAAAATCAAATCTTGCCATCCATCATTATCCGTATCTGACCATAAAGCATCAGAGATCAACCCGATTTTATTTAATTCAGGTGCGATCTGATTAGTCACATCCGTAAATTTCAATTTTGGAAATTCGTTTCTCAATAGATAGCTACTCACAGGTCTCGGGTAAAAACCAGGTTCGACTCTATTACCCACAAACAAATCAAGGTCACCATCGTGGTCAAAATCAACTGCTTTCACACAGGAACCACTTTTAGCAAATGCGGGCAAAATGGAATTATTTTCTGTAAAATGCCCTTTGCCATCATTGATGAATATTCGATCCTGGTAACCTGGATCCAACAGGGGTAATTCATTACTACCACTTACTAAGTATAAATCTAAATCGCGATCATTATCCACATCAAAAAGCAATGCACCCATGTCTTCTTGACTTTTAGCAAAGCCATCCTTACCAGAAAGTAGATCCATAGACTTGAAGTTTCCATTCTTGTCTTGAATCAAAAAATTACCTTTATGCTTACTAGAGCCGCCAATGAACACATCTTCGATTAAATCCCCATTAACATCTCCTACGGCAAGACAAGGGCCTTGTTGAGAGAATTTATGAGGTAACAATTTTTGATTATTGTAATCAATCGCATCGTCTTCAATGTGCTTATACAGTAGGTTCAGTTGATCGCTAACTTCTGTGAATAAAGTAGTGGAGTTACCAGAAATCGGCGCATAAGATTGTGCATTTTTTTCTTCCAAGGTAATTACCTGATTAGCTTTTAGATGCCTCAAAATTTGTTGCTTGCCATTTGGCCAACTAATTTTTAATTCATCTATCTCTTTTGTCTCACCTAAACCAAAATGCGCAATAGATTCAATAGTAGACAAATAGCCCCTGTAGGGTGTAAATTCATAAAATTGAAGCTGATTTTTATTGTATTTAATTTGTATGCTTGCCCCAATTCCCTGAATATTTTGATCGGAACCCTTCAGTTGAACACGCAGAAAATGGCTTTTATCCGGTGCAAGTTGCATGGCATTATTCCGGTAAACAGAGGCTGAATCATTGATATTATTAACCACATAATCTAAATCTCCATCATTGTCTAAATCAGCATAAGCAGCTCCATTGGAAAAACTAGGATTTTTAATTCCCCATTTTTGAGAAACATCTTCAAAACCTACGTTACCCGTATTTCTAAAGGCATAATTCGGAATTTTTACAGAAGAAATCACCTCTAAAAGGTATTTTGGCTCGGCAAAATTGCCCCTTTCAGCACGATAAACCATGAAATCTTGTTCTGTAATATCTTTGGGAAAACCATTCGTTATAATCATATCCCGAAGTCCATCGTTATCGAAATCAGTTACCATAGGCGTCCAACTCCAATCTGTTTCAGCAACACCCGCAAACAGACCGATTTCACTAAACGCTGGAATACCTGTTTTCGGGTCTTTTCCTCGATTTAACTGCAGCGTATTTCTGGGAAACTGATAAACATAACCAAACTTGTCGTTATTTTGATACGTTTGATAATTATTGGCCATTGTTAGCATTTTTTTACGGTAGTTATCCGCAGCCATCATATCAACCGCCATAATATCCACTAAACCATCATTATTGATGTCATTGACATCATTTCCCATTGCAGAATGAGAGGTATGCTTAAAATAGAGATCTGCTTGGTCGATAAAACCCGTATGCTTACCGTTTTTGTGTTGATTAATGTACATTAAATCATTGCTGAGGTAATCATTCGTCACATAGATATCTTTCCAACCATCTTGATTTATATCTGTAATATTGATTCCTAGGCCAAAACCTTCAATCAATATACCTTCTTCTTTAGAGACATCTGTAAAATGCGCATGTCGCGTTTTAGGGTCATAATCATTTCGATATAATCTGTCGGTTAATCTAGAAGAGCCATCTTTCACCTTAGGATGATACATATTAGGATAATGAATATCGGCCATCTCATCGACCACCACATAAAGATCTAAATCGCCATCATTATCGTAATCAAAAAAATTCGCATTGGTGGTATGAGTCGTATCAGCTATACCATATTCTTCCGCCATATTCTTAAAACTAGGAACACCTTGTTTATCCAATCCTTGGTTAACATAAAGAATATTAGCCCTTTCCTTTCCTACTTTCTTAACGGTAGCACAGACATAAATATCAAGCAAATGATCATTATTAATATCTACCAAAGCAACCCCAGAATTCCATTTACCTTCACCAGCCACATTAGCCTGTTTAGTAACATCCTTAAACTTCAGTTGATTATTTTTATCGACACCTTCATTCAGGTACAAGCGATTAGCGACCTGATTACCAGTAAAGTAAATATCTACTTTTTGATCATTATTAAAGTCCCCTAATGCCACACCACCCCCATTATAGACATATTCAAATGTGAGAATGTTCATCGTATCATTTTCAGTAATTCTATTCGAAAACTGAATACCTGTTTCATCAACTGAGAGCTCAGTAAATAAACTATCTTCTTGACTTTGACAGCTTTGTAAAAAACCACAAAACAAAATAAAATAAAGACTAATGTAGGAGGAATTGAATTTCATAAATGGACTGAATTATTTACTAAAAATAGCAAAAAAAAAGAACAGAGACAGCAAACGCCATCTCTGTTCTTTAAAATTTAGCAAATTTCCTTAAATACTATTTGTAAGAAGGATCTTGTACTAATGTTGGTTTTCCATCTTTCTCAGATTGGTCAATTGCCTCTTGAGGAAGAGGGAAGAACTCGTGCTTACCTTTTACGAAAGTAGCACCTTTCTTGTATACACGCTTAGTTGCCTCAACAGCATTGTAAGCATTCAACACCTCTGCTGCAATTCCCCATCTTTGTAAGTCAAAGAAACGGTGACCTTCCATAGCAAATTCAAGACGTGTCTCAAAACGAACTGCTTTACGAGCAACCGCTTGATCAGACCATGGAGCTGTGTAATTTTTGATTACATAATTTGCAGCTGGAACTGGAGCACCACTTGCTGTGAACTCTAACTTGTATGCATCACGAGTTGCACCTTGAGTAGCTTTTTGAACAAAACCAGCTGGATTAGCCGCACGAGTTCTGATTTGATTAACCAATGCACGTGCTTTCTCTAAACTACCGATTTCAACCTCAACCTCAGCTAACCATAATAAGATCATGCTATAACGCAAGATTCTATAGTTGTTAGATGTTAAGTTACCCCAACCATTGATTCCAGTAAATGCTTTAGATGGAATGTGTTTCTTAGGTGAGTATGGTCCCGCATAAGTTTGATCACGGATGAAATCCAAGTTGTGGATTTTGTAATCAATAAATAGGATACCTCTACGACCAACATTATGATCTAAACGTGGATCTAATTCACCTTCGTAAGGAGTGTAATCAGCATCAATTTTTACACCTTGATCATTCTTAACATCGCTGTTATTGAATGTATCTAACATTGGTAAACCATTTTCAGTCTTGTGTGCGTTAACCAAGTTTTGAGACGGCTGGTAAAAACCACAACATCCCCAAGGTGAAGCATAAGGGTGAGCAAGACCCACACCAGCGTTAGCAGCATCAGCATTAGCTGAAGAAGAAGCGTACTGAATTTCAAAAATTGATTCAGCGTTGTTACGAGTGCTAGCATCATGGTTATCTCTGTAAAGATCTACCAATTTGAATCTACCACTGTTAACGATTTCTTCTAATACTGTTTTTGCTTCGCCTAACTTAGCAGCATTAGCAGCACCAGTAGCAATATTCCAACCTTGGAACATGTATGCCTTAGCTAATAAAGCTTTAGCAGCCCACTTAGTAGGACGACCCACTTGCGACTGCTTATCAGGTAATACAGCAGCAGCAGCCTTTAAATCGTTCTCAATTTTAGTCCACGCTTGTGGATCAACTGGAACTTTAGTTGACTGAAGATCATTCAAATTAAAAATTGCATCATCAATGTAAGGAATGTTTTTAAACATTTTCTTAGCTTCGAAATGAAACAATGCTCTTAAGAATTGAGCTTCAGCTTTGATTTGAGCAGCACGATCAGGAGAAATATCCTTTACACTCTTCAATGTATTGATCGCATCGTTAGCACGAGCAGCACCTTTGAACAAACCTCTGTATTTGTTCTTAATGTGTCCGTTCGTTGCTTGGAAATCCCAAGTCTCAAGGAAAGATTGCTCCGGTTGATCACCAGCATCTGTTCCTTTGTAAGCATCATCTGAAGTTAAACCACCAAATACCCAGCTTTGGATATCATTCTCCCAAGGAGCTTGGCCATCTAAACCTTGACCATCAAGCATAGAATAAGCACCTATAAGTACTCCTTCAACACCCTTAGCCGTTTGCAAGGCTGCTGGGCTATACTGAGCTTGCGGCTGAAGAGTTAAGAATTCATCGCTACATGCTGTAGCAATTCCTAACACGATACCAGCTGACAAGAACATTTTTAAAATATTATTGCGTTTCATATTTTTGTTTTTATTAAAAATTTAACAATGTTCAAACTTTATAATAAACTGTATAACAGTGAATTACTAATTAAAATCCAAGGTTAAGACCTAAAATAAAAGTTCTTGATACAGGCATATAACCACCATCAAAACCAATTGTATTATCAGCTCCAGTTTGGATTTCAGGGTTAAGTCCTGAATACTTAGTAAACGTTGCTAAATTTTGTGCTTGTAAATAAATTTGAGCATTGTCTAAACCAAGTTTCTTACCAAGAGAACGAGGTAAATTATACGTTAATTGAACATTCTTGATACGTAAGTATGAACCATCTTCTAAGAAATAGCTTGAAGGACGGCTTGATACTTGGTCGTTAGCATCCATGATAGGCACAGTACCACCTTTGTTAGTTGGTTGCCAAGCCTCATATAATGCACGCTTAGAACGGTTTCCTTGGAATGAATTGAAATCAGAGAAGAAACGAGTATAGTTAAAGATATCATTACCTTGAGATCCGTTAGCAAATACTGTTAATTCAAATGCTTTATAGCCTAAGTTCAAATTTAAACCATATGTGAATTCAGGGTGAGGTGAACCGATGATCGTACGGTCAGCATCAGTAATTTTATTATCACCATTGATATCAGCATATTTGAATTTACCCGCTTTATTGTAATTTTCATATGGAGCCCAAGCTTTAGCTTCTTCGTCAGATTGGAAGATGCCTAAAACTTTGTATCCGTAAAAAGAAGAAAGTGGTAAACCAGCTTGAGTTAATGTAACAGCAGGAACACGAGAACCATATCCGAAGAAACGCGTATTAGGAGATGCATCTAATTTATCTACATTATTTGTGTAAGTAGATAAGTTACCTGAAATAGCGTAACGTAAATCACCTACTGAATTTTTGTAGCTAATTCCTAAGTCAACTCCTTTGTTAGTCATTTGACCTACGTTGAAAGCCGGAGCTCTAGCATCACCTGCAGTGAAAGTAATAGGTGTTGTGAATAACATATCAGATGTTACACGATTCCAAACATCCAATTCAACTGTTAAATGGTTGTCTAACAAAGCAGCATCTAAACCGAAGTTAGTTGAAGTTGTAGTTTCCCACTTAGCATTAGGGTTACCAAAAGCATTAGCATCATAACCAATTGCTGGAGTAGTTTGAGAACCATCGATTGGATAACCAGCATTGAAAATGTTTGAACGGTAAGTAGTGTAAGCATTGTAGTTACCAATTTTTTGGTTACCTGTCTTACCCCAACCGAAACGTAATTTCAAGTCATTAACAAAAGTAAGTTGATCTTTCATGAAACTTTCTTCTGATAAACGCCATCCTAAAGAGAATGCAGGGAAAAGTGCATTACGAGAAGCTGACAAGAATCTAGACGATGCGTCATTTCTAACGATTGCTTGGAATAAATATTTGTCTCCATAAGCATAGTTAAATTTACCGAATTGAGAAGATAATGTATAATCATTACCTACGCTACCGTAGTTAGAAACTCTTGTAGGATCTCCTAGATCTAAATAACCCATAATAGAAGGGATTTCGAAAGCATACCCATTACGACCTGCTCCAAAATATTCTCCAAACGCTTTGATTGACTCTAAACCAACATAAGCATCAATTTTGTGAACATCATTGAATGTCTTAGTGTATGATAGCGTATTTTGCCATACCCATTGGTAATCATAGCTTGTATTAGAAGTAGAACCGTTATTGAAGCTACCTTCTACGTATTCTGGGTTAGCACGTCCTAAGTATTTACCATTGCTAGTTGTAGCATCGATACCAAAACTAGTTTTAGCAGTAATTCCTGCAACGATATCAAATTCAGCATAAACGTTACCGAATGCTCTCATACCGTAACGTCTGTTATCAGCCTCACGCGCTAAAGTAGCGTATGGGTTAGAGTTGTTACCTAAGTTAGCACCACGGCTACCAGCAAAATTACCTGCAATATCAAAAATTGGCAATAAAGGATGGTGCTTGTAAGAACCAGAAACAGCATTTTGCTCTTCGTTGTTACCGAAACCACCTTTACGGTTATCAATAGCTACTGTAAAGTTTTCACCTACACGCAATCTTTTGTTAATCGCAGAAAACTCTGTGTTAGAACGTAAAGTATAACGATCGTAACCAATGAACTTAACTACACCATCTTGACTAAACATACCTAATGATAAAGCATACTTGCTATTTTCTGTAGCACCGCTTGCGCTCAATTGGTAGTTCATGATAGGAGCAGATTGAGTCATAGCACCCCACCAATACGTATCTGCAGCTTTAGTAATTGCATAAATATTGTCAGGAGTTAATGAATATAATTTAGGATCTACACCAGCAGAACCCGCTTTTCCAGCACTTGGGAATACATAATCAGGGATAGAAACTTCACCATTCGATCCAAAAGTATATTGACCGTGAGATGGTGTCTTTCCTGCATATTTATCAGCTAAGTATAAATATTGTCCTAATTCTTTAGCGTTTAATGATTGAACATCATTCGCAACATTTTGAGTTCCATAGTATGAACTGAAAGTAATTTTCGGTGCACCTGTTTTTCCTTTTTTAGTTGTGATGATAACAACACCATTCGCTGCACGAGAACCATAAATAGAAGAAGCAGAAGCATCTTTCAAGATTTGGATAGTCTCAATGTCATTTGGGTTTAAATTACCTTGGTTTTCAGTAGGAGTTCCATCAATAACATATAAAGGATCATTGTTACCGATTGTACCAAAACCACGAATACGTACTGTTGCGTTACCTCCTGGAGTTGCATCATTTACGATAGTCACACCAGAAGCACGACCTTGTAATTGTTGAGCGAAAGTAGTTGCTGGAACAGCTTGTAAATCTTTTGCGTCTACTGTTGTTACTGCACCAGTAATAGCTCTTTTAGACTGAGAACCGTAACCTGTTACAACAACTTCATTTAAAGTAGAACTTTCTTCAGCTAAACGAACTGTAATTGAGGTTTGAGAACCTAATTTAACGTCTTGTGAAGAGAAACCTACTGAAGAAACAGTTAAAATACTGTTGCTTTCAGCAGAAATAGTAAAGTTACCATTGGCATCTGATGCAACACCAGATTTAGAGCCTTTAACGATAACCGAAGCGCCCGGTATGCCATCGCCATCTTTTGCAGCAACGACTTTACCCGTGATCTTGTTACCTTGAGCGGATGCAGCATGACTCCCAAGAAACAGAACCAATACAGCAAATACACCCAGCAGTTGAGTTAGTAATTTGTTTTTCATAAAATTGTTTTTTGTTAGAAAATGTGAAAAATGGTTAATCTTTTAATTAAATAATTCTAAGTGCCCTCCTTTCTTAGTTTTTAAAATGAAACATATATTTAATAATTGGTACTATAATTATTACCAAATTGTGATCAAATATATAACAAAATTGTTATTTTCTAAAATTATATACATTTTTTTGGCATTTTTTCTAGTAATAAGTGTGCTATACTGTCTTTTGAAAATTTGATCAAAAGCAACCATTAGCTGCTAATAAACCCCTCTTTTGAGCAAAATCGTTGTGTACTTTATTTGGAAACAGCAAGAACCTGTTATACTAATGATGAGAGATAGTTTACTTAGTCAAAAATGAATAGCTTGAGGCTATGAATCAAATCGACAATAACTGGGTTACAACCCATACTAAACACCGGCTATTAAAGGGCCATAAAAAAACGTTCGGGCATGTACTTATTATTGCAGGAAGTCCGGGTAAGGTCGGTTCTGGTATTCTGTGTGCTAGAGCAGCCTTACATGCCGGATGTGGATTAGTAACAGCTAAGATTCCAGTAGAGGGTTTATCTGCCTTGTTAACAGGGAATCCAGAAATCATGTATACGACGGCCGCCATAACTGATTTAGACCTTAGTCATTTTGATGCTATCGCAATCGGACCTGGCATCGGTTTTTCAGAGGAGGCTATCTACAATTTGAGGTATCTTTTGCTAAACTATGTGGGTCCTTTAGTCATCGACGCCGATGCGCTGAGTATTTTGGGGCTCCATCCAGATTTATTGAATCTGTTAAATGAGCGCCATATTTTGACACCGCATGTAGGGGAGTTTGCCCGGATTCAAAAATTTTCCGGAAATAGTGAGCAGCAAAGTTTTGCCTTTTCGCATGCTCATTCCACTAACCTTATTTTAAAATCCTCGCCTACCTTGGTTTCACTTCCGTCTGGTCAACAATTCGTCAATACAACGGGAAATGACGGAATGGCGACAGCCGGATCTGGTGATGTCTTGACAGGGATCACGGCAGCTCTTTGCGCCCAAGGATATGAAAATGCAGATGCGGCTTGCTTAGCGGTATATGTGCATGGATTAGCAGCGGACATCGCCATTGAAACACAATCAAAATCAAGCCTCGTAGCATCCGATATAATTAACCATCTAGGTAAAACAAGACTACTTGACTAAGTCCGCAGGACGACTAAGTCCGAAGGACGACTAAATCGCGCAGCGATGACTAAGTCCGAAGGACGACTAAATCGCGCAGCGATGACTAAGTCCGAAGGACGACTACCGATAAACATCTTTGAAATACACCAGCTCCCCTCGTATGTCAAAATCCACTAGAGAATACCAGATTACGAGAATATATTCCTCCTTTGCTTTTAATGCCAAAGGCTTAGGGTTCTTAATGTGGTGATTGAATTTGACAGTGTCTAGTGCGATGTGATTTTCGCCTAGCAATAATCGAGCTAGTTCTTTGGGCTTTTCTATACGGATACAGCCGTGGCTGTAAAAACGCTGGGGCTGTTTGAACAGTTTCTTCGAATCTGTGTCGTGCAAATAGAGGCTATAGGGATTGTTGAAATGGAATTTTAAAGCACCTAAGGCATTGTTTTCTCCGCTGTTTTGGCGCAAAATATAAGGGAAATTATGCTTGTTTAAACCTGACCAATCGATTGAATTGGGATCAATCACCCGGTATTTTGAATTTAATACTTGAATCTGATTGTTATCTAAAAATGCTAGATTTCGCTTAATCTTAGGTAGCAGCTCTACGCGCGCCATGCGGGGTGTGACAAACCAATAAGGATGTATGGTCAATTCATCTACTTTGCTGAGTAAGGTACGCGTTGGACTTTTCTTTTTACCTAAAATCACGCGCATCTGCAAGACTTCCTTCACATCTTCAAAAACCCGCAGTTGGGCTGCAGGAATATTAACTAAAATCACCTTGCGATTCTTGCGCAATCCATCGAGCCAGAGGTAGTCTTTTAACGCTTTTTTAAGAAGGGCTTGTTTCCCAGGATCTTTTTCAACTGCTGCTAAAGCTTGAATTTTCCGCACCTCCACACCTGAGCTGACAGAGTCCACTTTGATCGAAAAGGCTTTATAGTGAAAATCAGGTTCCTGAGCGAAAACTGAAAAAGAGAGGAAAAATAAAATGCCGCATGTACGCATGCGGCAATTTAGTCATTTTATACGCAGATAAACTAGGTTAGCCTAAACGCCTAAACTCCAACCCTCTCGATACGTGCGTTTAACAAATTGATTTGCCGCATCGAAATTCGTCACGCGCATGTTCTCATTGTCCCACAGCAATTTCGTATTCGACCCAGGATAATGATTTCCCCTTCCAGTAGTACGAGGGAAAGGCATATCTGCTACGCGAATCGCTAGATTCGCCATCAAGATCGCTTCCGTTAATGGTCCAGCCATTTCAAATGAAGAACTCATTTGCTTATTTCCGTAACCAGCAATCGCACCTTCTACCCACTGGGCATAGTGACCTTCTGCACTGCCTGGTACACGTTCTAATTTTTGCTTCACCTTCACCTCTTGATTTCTAGAAAGAGGTAATAAACGTGGATTAGCTGCATATTCGCTGGCCATCATTTTTCCTTTCGTACCGATAAATAGAATACCTGAGTTTCCATCACCAAACATTTCATCCGGACCTAATTCTTCTGGGCGCTCTGGTTTAATACCACCGTCCATCCAATGCATGGTTATTGGTCCTTTCGTTTTAGACGTCTTCGGGAACGTTAACGTGGCATGACTCGATGGAGGGCAGCTGTCAGGGAATACCCCTCTTTGGCCAAAAGCCGTAAAGACACTACCCACACTTGCCTGCACATCAGACGCATATTTAAGTCCTAAAACGCGGAAAGGAGCTTCCATTAAATGGCAACCTAAATCACCTAGAGCACCTGTTCCATAATCCCACCAACCTCTCCATGAGCCTGGAATTAAATTGTCTACATAATCCTTATAAGGTGCCGTTCCTAACCATAAATCCCAGTCTAATCCCGCTGGAACCGGTGGCTTCGCGGTAGACCAAGGAATCCCTTGTGGCCAGATAGGACGATTTGTCCAAATTTGGACCGTATGCACATCCCCTATAATTCCTGCATCGAACCATTCCACTAATTGACGAACACCATCCCCAGAGGAACCCTGGTTACCCATTTGCGTCACGACTTTGTATTTATCAGCGGCAGCCGTTAGCATGCGCGCTTCATAAATATCGTGTGTCATCGGTTTTTGAACGTACACGTGTTTGCCCAGTTGCATGGCTGCCATCGCTTGAACCGCGTGGTTATGATCAGGCGTTGAAACAGAAACCGCATCGAAATTTTTCGATTCCACCTCCATTAGCTTACGCCAATCTTTGTAATATTTTGCTTTCGGATAGGCTGCAACGGAATCCTTTGCTTGACGATCATCTACGTCGCATAAAAAAGCAATTTCTGCTTTCCCACTTTCATAGAATTTTTTCAAATCCGATTTCCCTTTACCTCCTACTCCAATACCCGCTACGATTAATTTATCGCTGGGTGCTAAAAATCCTTTTCCTCCCAAAACATGGCGAGGAACTATATAAAAACTAGATGCTAAGGCGCTTTTTTCTAAAAAGCTACGTCTGGAGATGCTCATGATTCAATAGTTTTATAGGTTTATTTGTCCCAATATTAGAAATAAAAAATGTATAAACTACTATACATCAATCAATTCAAGAATTTTTCTGGATGTACTTCCTCGAAACGAGTATGATCCTGATAAAATTGAGCAATGCGTAATAAAGTGCCCTCATCATATAATTTACCAACGAATGAGATACCCGTAGGCAAACTGTTTTTCGCATCAAAACCGGTAGGAACACAGACCACCGGATGACCCGTTAAATTCGTAATAGCAGATTGATTACCGCCTCCACGTGATGGACAAATAATTGCATCGTATTGAGAGACGACTTTATTTACCTCTTGCATTAACAAATACCGGTGACGTTGGGCGTTGATGTATTCGACTGCAGGAACAAAACGAGCGGTTCTGAATTGATTAGGCCAGTCATTTTTGGTTTGGCGTGTGAGCTGATCATCGATATTTTTACGCGTCATCTCATCGAATTGTGCCGCACACTCTGCCCCTATCACCACATCCATGATATTTACTTTATAGACATTTTCATCTGGGAAATCGACAGGAATTAATTGAACACCTTGTTTCTTCAAATCAGCCAAGAATTTCCATTCACTACGGGTTGTGTCTTTGATTTTGTCAAAATAATTTTTCGCATAGGCAATCTTCATTCCTTTCACTGGGCGATTTGCCTGGTAATTAAAGGGCATGTTTACAGCTGCCAAATCCTTTCCATCTGTCCCGTGCAAAAAATGAAAAACAATCGCGGCGTCATTTGCCGAACGACAGATAGGTCCTACTTTATCCAACGAATAACTTAAAGCCATCGCACCTGAGCGAGAAATACTCCCAAAAGTAGGCCGTAATCCCGTAGCTCCACAAGTGGTCGCCGGAGAAACAATACTACCCCACGTTTCTGTTCCGATGGCGAAAGGGACTAATCCAGCAACCGTAGCCGAGGCGGAGCCTGCAGAAGATCCGGATGATCCAAAGCTTAGATTCCACGGATTTTTTGTTCTTCCACCATACCAATAATCCCCCATCGCTAGGGCACCTAAGGTGAATTTGGCGACTAAAACAGCCCCTGCTTCCTTCAATTTTGAATAGACATAGGCATCTTCGTTGATCACCTGATCCTTGTATGGAGCGGCGCCCCAAGTCGTTTTTGTACCTTTAACGGCAAATAAATCCTTCAAACCGTAAGGAATCCCATGCAATAAGCCTCGGTATTTACCACTCGCTATATCCTGATCTGCCTGACGCGCCTGAGCCAGTGCCAAATCCTCCTGAATGCTAATCACGCATTGCAAGGTCTCTCCGTGTTTCTTGATTCGCTCTATAAAAAAAGAGGTTAATTCGACCGAAGTGATTTGCTTGGTCTTGATTAGATGCGCTAATTGATCGATGGAATAAAAAGCTAGATCATTGCGATTTTTCGGCAGCGTCGCTTTCACCGCTGGCCACACTACCGGGCGCTGGGTTTGATCAAATTTCATTCCGGGCAATTTCGGATTTTGCCAAAGACTCAAAGGCACACTATTATTCAATGAAATTGCGTGCATCGCCTTGTAATTTGCCAGATTATCAACCACATCCGAATAAAGCGTATCTAATTCCTGCGTCGTAAAAGTTAAATCAAACAGGTTAGCAGCTCCAGACAGATCTGTTTTTGTTTGAGCCAATACTGGGCTGGCGAAAAATAGAAATAAGGCGATTTTTTTCATTATTCCTTAATTTCAAAAATCTGAGCGGTTTTACCCGGAACGCTCAGTGATTTTCCGAAAACGACATCAGACGATTCCATCACATTATGCGCCTTTGCCCCCGCTGGCAAAATTTCTTCGTAATGACTTAAGTCGATGGCACGTGCATCTGTGTTCTTATTCAGAACCACCATTACTTTGGCCTTATCTGTATAACGGAAATACACATAAACACCGTTACCTTCACCCGAATTCTCTGGTCCAAAATGCAATAATTTACCCTTGTGGATTGCCTCCGAACCTTTTCTCCAGTTCAACATCTTCTTAAAGAAATCTTGTGTTGCTTTCTCGTCTGCCGTTAAGTTTACGCCTGTAAATGCGTTCTTTGTATCTCCAGCCCAGCCACCTGGGAAGTCGCCGCGAATCTCGCCGTGTTCATTTGATTTCGGATTAGACATCAAAATTTCTGTGCCATAAAATACTTGCGGAATCCCGCGTGTCGTAAACAGATAGGTCATCGCCATCTTTAATAAAGCCTGATCATGCTTCACTTGAGTGTAGGCACGTGACATATCGTGGTTATCCATGAACACCACTAAATTATCTGGATCTGCGTAGACTAAATCATTCGATATAGCACTGTAGATTTTGTTCAATCCCTTGCCCCATTCCTTATCATTTTCATTCATTGCCTCTGAAATTGCATTTTGCAAAGGAAAGTCCATTAAGGCTGGTAAAGACGATTTATAGCCATCGCGGTTCACTTTTCCGCGTTGCCAGTAAGAGGTGATAATTGGATTCGATGACCACTCCTCTCCTACCATATTTAAGTTCGGATATTCAGCTAAAACGGCATCTGACCACATTGTCGCAAATTCCTTCGTCGAATACGGGTAGGTATCGATGCGTAGACCGCCTAAATGTGCGTATTCAATCCACCAAATGGTATTTTGGATAATATATTGCTGCATAAACGGATTTTTCTGATTCAAATCAGGCATGGCAGGAACGAACCAACCTTCTGTCTGCAATTTCGCATCGTATTTCGAAACATGCGGGTCTTGAACGGTCTCGCGGCGGTGTGTCGTTGAGGTGAATTTTCCACCAAAATTAATCCAATCCTTGAAAGGCTTATCGTCCATCCACCAATGGCCATTTCCACAGTGATTCAATATAATATCCTTAATCAAATACATCCCATTCGCCTGGGTCTTCATCCCCAATTCACGGTAGTCTTCATTCGTCCCAAAACGACGATCAATCTTATAGTGATCTGTAATCCCATATCCATGATAGCTTTCCATGGTTTGGTCATTCTCTACTTCAGGCATATTCCAAATAGCAGTAAAACCCATATTTTTTATGTAGTCCAAATGATCTAAAATCCCACGTAAATCTCCTCCATGGCGATCATACAAGGCAGCTCTATTTAGAGACATCTCCCGCATTCCAGCCACTTTATCATTTCCCGGATTGCCATTCGCAAAGCGATCAGGCGTAATTAAATAGATCACATCCTTCGTAGAATAAGACGGACGATTCGCGGAGTTTTTCGCACGCGCGTCTAGGCTATAATTGATCGTATGAATTACGTTTCCGTTCTTTTTGATCACCAACGGATACGTTCCAGCCTGCGCTCCCGCCTCTACAATTAAATCCACAAATAAGTAATTCGGGCTATCGCCATTCGTTACTTTTTTAACCGTCAATCCCTTCTTGGTTGACGTAACTACGCCACCACTTAGGTCTTTCCCTTTGATCAACAATTGTAAATTTGGGTTCTTCATTCCCACCCACCAATTCAGTGGTTCAACGCGTAAATCTTGAGAGATCAGGGAGAATGAGGCACAAAAAAGGAGGCCTAAAAAAAGGACTTTTTTCATAAATGTATAATTAGTGAATGATAGACTAGCATGGCTAGCTTTAGAACGAAAATAGGCAAAAAACGTGACACACAGGAATCATCCCGGAAGAATCCTATTAAGTTGATTAACCAATAAGTAAAATATGCCCGATAAATTTGGTATTATTATTCAAATATGAGATATTTGCTGATAAAAATAGGGTACAGCTCCCTAAAAGTAGATTATTTAAATAATACAAAAATAAATTTTATATTTTATGTGTGGAATCGTAGCTTACATCGGAAAACAGCCAGCATTTCCCGTTATTTTAAAGGGCTTAAAGCGCTTAGAATACCGTGGATATGATAGTTCAGGTATTGCATTATTCGGTGATATGGTGAACACATTTAAGAAAAAAGGCCGGGTAGCGGAACTGGAAGCTTGGGATGAGGAAATCATTTCAAAAGCGACAGTAGGTATCGGTCACACCCGTTGGGCAACCCACGGAGAACCTTCCGATGCAAATGCACATCCACACACTTCAAATAGCGGACGATTAACCTTAGTACATAATGGGATTATCGAGAACTATGGTTCATTAAAGCAAGAATTAGTACAAAAAGGCTACACTTTCAAGAGTGAGACGGATACAGAGGTTTTGGTAAACTTCATTGAAGATATCCAAATCAATAACAAGTCATCCCTAGAAGAAGCAATGCGTATTGCTTTAAAACGCGTCGTAGGTGCTTATGTGATCATCGTCATGGAAGAAGGCTTCCCTAACCGCTTAATCGCAGCCCGTAAAGGTTCTCCTTTAGTAATCGGTGTAGGCGATGGCGAGCATTTCTTAGCCTCTGACGCTTCTCCTATTATCGAATACACAAAGAAGGTAATCTACGTTAATGACTACGAATTAGCCATCATTTCTCCAGATGAGATCATTCTGAAGAACTTAGGAAATGAGCCTATTACGCCTTTTATCCAACAATTAGACATGGAATTAGCCCAAATCGAAAAGGGCGGATTCGACCATTTCATGTTGAAAGAAATTTTTGACCAACCCGGCAGCTTAACAGATTGTTTACGTGGCCGTTTGGACATGGAAAACTTAACTTTGACGCTTGCAGGCGTGGAAGAGCACATGTCCGTTTTCTCTCAAGCAAAACGAATCATCATAGTAGCTTGCGGCACAAGCTGGCACGCCGGTTTAGTCGCCGAATACATGATAGAAACCCTTTGCCGCATCCCTGTAGAGGTAGAATACGCCTCAGAATTCCGATATAGAAATCCAGTCGTGGGAGCAGGCGATGTATTAATTGCTATTTCCCAAAGTGGTGAAACAGCTGACACGCTCGTAGCCATCGAAAAAGCGAAAGAGGCGGGTGCCTTTATTTTTGGAGTTGTCAACGCGGTAGGATCATCCATTGCCCGCTTATCTCACTCCGGCGCGTACACACACGCTGGGCCAGAAATTGGCGTCGCAAGCACGAAAGCATTTACGGCACAACTAACGGTTTTAGCTATGATGGCCATCAAAATTGGTCGTGAGAAGAAAACGGTCACTGAAGCAGAATACAACCGCTATTTAGCCGAATTAGCTGTAATCCCGGAAAAGGTAAAAGCCGTTTTAGAAACACACGAATCCATTAAAGAAGTAGCGAAGCATTACGCTGAAGCACGTGACTTCTTATTCCTAGGTCGTGGATACAATTTCCCTGTGGCTCTAGAAGGCGCTTTGAAACTAAAAGAGATTTCCTACATCCACGCGGAAGGTTATCCAGCGGCAGAAATGAAACACGGACCTATCGCTTTAGTAGACGAAAACCTACCGGTTTTATTCATCGCAACGAAAGATGCTTATTACGAGAAAATCGTCTCGAACATTCAAGAGATAAAAGCTCGCAAAGGAATGGTGATTGCCGTTATTTCTGAAGGCGACACCCAGATTCGCGACATGGCTGATCACGTAATGGTGGTTCCTGAAGTAGATGAATTATTAGCTCCACTTATCTCTGTCATTCCTACGCAGATCCTTTCTTACTACATTGGAGTATTGAGAGGATTAGATGTGGATAAGCCGAGGAATTTAGCTAAGAGTGTGACCGTGGAATAATCATGTCCAGATTTTGGCTAGAATCCCTTAACATCAACACATAAAAAAAGCGTCTCGGTAATCACCGAGACGCTTTTTTTATTAACTAGATTCAGTATTAGTTAAAGATATATCTCAAACCAAACTGCATTCTCCAAACGTCAGAAACGCCAGCAGTAGCTCTGTAAGTTTCAGTAACTAAGTTAGCACCAAGGTTTCTCATTCTATACTGAGGTCTGCCATCTGCACTAGCAGCAGGTGATCCTACAACAAGAGGTTGTGTTGAATTGAAAGTCTTACCTACACCGTAGTCAGCATCAATCAAATTACCTACGTTAAGAATATCAACACGGAATTCCAAGGTATTTCTCTTACCACCTATGTTAGTAAACAATTGCTGAGCAAATGAAAGGTCAGCACGGAATACCATTGGCATAATCACGGCACCTCTTTGAGCATATTTACCTCTATTAGCGCTCAAGTACTCATCTTGTAGGATGTAAGCTTCCCAAGCATCCGCTTGTTGTGCTGGAGTGAAGGTCTTACCGCTAGCTGTGAATGATTGGAAGTTCATTTCTGCTTTAGTAGCAGGAATGTAGATCAAATCGTTAGCAGTACCACCGTCGCCATTTAAATCTCCTCCAACTACGTAACTAGCATTACCAAGTGTTCTACCTTCCCAGAAAAGAGATACAGACGTATTTCCAATTTTAAAGAGGTCTTTAGAGTAAGAAGCAATAGCAAAAACTCTGTGTCCCATGAAGTTCGCTGAGTTAGCAAGACCAGGATTGTTTGGATCCGTAGTCACCGGGTTTCCGAACCAAGTACCTGAAGCAATTGATCCTGGATCCACTGTGTTTTTAGATTCTCCATAGCTATAAGCTGACTTCAAGAATAATCCATTCGTAAATGGTCTTTCTAAAGAGAATGAAGCTACCCATGAGTTACCAACTGCCTGATTAGACAAAGTTACTGCATTCGGAATATTAGCATTGATTCGGTTAGAAGTCCATCTGTAACGATTGTCTTTCCCTGCGAACTGACTACCAGCCACTGGTAAGTTAGCGTTGAAGTAAGCTACCCCGTTCACATCTTGGTTGTAGATAAATTCACCTGTAGCGATAATACCACCAGGTAATTGCTGATCTACCGCGATGTTTGTTCTCCAAACTTGAGGGAACTTGAAGTTCGTCTCAGTCAAGGCAAGCTCATATGAAGAAGCAGGTGCACCTGTTACTGTAGAAGGCTTGTACTTATTAGGATCTGGGTTGAAAGGTCTCACTAGCGTGTTGTCTAACTGCTCAAATCCTGTTAAGATACCATTGTTACCCACTTGGTTAGAAATCCAAACATAAGCAGGACGACCAGTAAATATACCTGATCCACCTCTAACCTGAGTCTTTTGATCATTAAACACATCCCAGTTAAATCCTACACGTGGAGACCACAACAGGTTAGCTTCTGGAAGTGCATCTGTTCTATAGTTTACATAAGCAGAAGCAGGTGTTCTGAAATAGTAACTTTCCATTGCTGTGTTTCTAAGTGCAGTCTGCTCGAAGATAGGAACATCTACTCTTAAACCTGCCGTAAGCTTCAAATTAGGTCTAGCCTGCCATTCATCTTGAATGAATACACCACCATAGTTTACTTCCAAAGGCTGTACTGGCTTATCTGATCCCGGAATATTATTCCAACGAACCTGGAATCTTCTCAAGTTAACGCCAGAGGCAACACTGTTACCATTAGCAAGGAAATTATCCGCATCCTTGTAGAAATCAGCCAAAGAGTTGTACACATATACAGACTGTGAACCAGGGAAGAAAATATTTTCAGACTGGTAGTTTTCATAACTGAATCCTGTCGTGAATGTATGGTTTCCTTTGAAGATCTGTAAGTTATCCTGAACTTGGAATGTCTTGTATCTCAACTCGTTATTCGGAGTGAAAGGCTCAAATCCAAAAGAAGTGTACGTAGAACCAGCGTTCAAGATATCCACCATTGGGAAGAAAGTTCCCTTCTCACCGCGGCTTTCATCTTGGTAAGTATAACCAACAATTAAATTATTGGATACGTTTGAACCGATACGTGAATTCAATTCTGCAACTAGAGAACGAATGTTCTCCATGATGCTATAGTTAGAGTTTTGGAAGTTCAATGCTTCTGATCTAAAGTTACGGTTACCGAAACCTAAAGAAGAAGAACCAGACATCAACACATCAGTAGATGAATTTAAGTGGTTGTATCTCAAACTTAACTTGTTCTTATCATTAATATTGTAGTCTAACTTAACCAAAAACTTAGTACCTACTGTTAAGTTGTCATATCCTTGGTAAGGACCTGTTTCGTAATTAAACTTGCTTTTTAGATAAGAGCTTAATCCATCAAGATCAGATGCTAAAACACGTGTTACGTTACCAGTGATAGGATCAGTTCCTGAATTAGCTTTCCAAGTTGTACCTGGTCTCGACTCTTTCTCATCTTCAAATGAAGCAAAGAAGAATAATTTATTTTTAATGATAGGACCTCCTACACGGAATCCTACTTGATTGTAATTAAAAGTACCTGGATCGAAACGATTTTCACCAGCAATTTTACCTACGTTGTCGTTATTTCGTGTGAAATAATAAGCTGAACCAGAAAATTCGTTCGTACCAGAACGAGTTACGGTATTGACACCAGCTCCTGTAAAGTTACCTTGTCTCACGTCATACGGAGCCACGTTTACCGAAATTTGCTCGATCGCGTCTAAAGAGATAGGAGATACACCTGTTCTACCACCTGGGTTAGAGCCAGAACCTAATCCAAATGAGTTGTTAAAGTAAGAACCATCAACAGTGATGTTATTTAATCTAGAATCTTGACCTGCAAAAGACTGCCCATTGGATTGTGGTGACAATCTAGTGAAGTCATTAATACTTCTTGAGATAGTAGGAAGCTTGTTAAGCGTTCTGTTGTCAATGGCAGTGCTTGCACCCGTACGCTCACTTGAGAATAAGCTGTTTTGATTCGCACTTACTACCACTTCAGAAAGCACTTTTCCGTCCTCTTTAAGCGTGATGTTCAAATTAGAAAACGTTCCAAGAGAAAGATTCAACCCGTCTACTTCTTTCGTAGAAAATCCAATGAAGGAAGCCGCTAACTTGTAAGGCCCACCCACACGCATACCGGGAATTGAATACTTACCCTCCGAATTAGATACTGCACCATACCGCGTACCTGAAGGGAGGTGAGTAACAACCACGCTTGCACCTAAAAGTGGTTGTCCGTTAGGTTCAGTTATAGTTCCGGTGATACCAGAAGTAGTAACTCCCTGAGACATCGCTGTACTTACACTCATTAAGAGTACAAACAGGGCAAGCAAATTCTTTAGTAAATTTAGCTTCATAATTTTTGATTTGATAAAGTTTGATTTATAATTAAAAAATAATTTCAAAGGTATACTTGATTTAATTCGGGAACTAAATGATCAAATTATTTTTCAAACAACAAATTTTATAATTTTTAATGAAAACATAACATAGCTGTTAACTATTTTTTTATAAATTTTAAATTTGAGGCCAAATTTTGACTTTAATACACCTTACTATAGCCACAACTATTCATTGAATTTGCTTGTTTGAATCCATTAGTAAGGATATTCCCCTATTCAACGACCATTATTCATTCGTTTAGTTCTTAGTACGAGTCCTAAATAGCCCTATCTCAATAAAGTTCAATTTTTGAGATTTTTTTTCATAAAAAGTATAGAAAGTTATCATTTTCCTTTAAATTTCGAAAAATTTGGATTGTATTCAACTTTATTCAAAAACCATATTAACAATTTACTAAATTCAGAATATGAAAAATTTTACCAGAAAAATCTGGAGTTCAGTGCTTTCAGTGGTTGTATTCCTTTTATTGGGATCTACTGTTTCACTTGCTCAGACTACCATCTCAGGTACAGTCACAGATGCAAACACGAAGGAAACTTTACTAGGGGTGAACATCCAAGTTAAGGGAAAAGTAACTGGAACAATTTCAGACCTAACAGGTAAGTATTCCTTGAAAGTTAACCAAGATGCTCCATTTACGTTAGTTTTCTCCATGGTTGGTTTCGGAACGAAAGAAGTCGAAATAACAAGAGGAATGTCTTCTCTTTCAGTTGAACTAACAGAGACCTCCGTTTTAGGACAAGACGTAGTAGTTTCAGCCTCAAGAGTGGAAGAAAGTATTCTTAGATCTCCAGTCTCTGTTGAAAAAATGAATATCCTTGCCATTCGCAATGTCCCTCAAGCTAGCTTCTATGATGCTTTAAATAACTTGAAAGGAGTAGAAATGAGCACACAGTCTTT
>CAILUB010000067.1 GCA_903837305.1 uncultured Cytophagaceae bacterium | reverse complement strand
CGGTTTCGGAAGGTCTGAATTCAAACCCGCAGTAGGAATGGGAAAATTCAGTGAAAATCCCGGTAAAACAAAAATCCGGAGACTCGTTCCGGCCCAAATTTCAATAGAAACAGCCAGTAATGCGATAGTGAAAAATGTTTTTTTCATTGTTTATGTGTTGGTTAAGCCATAAAGGTGGTGATTCGGCTCGCCAACTGAGGTCAATGAAAAGGGATTGAACCTATTTGTCAAACTATTTTACCATTTCAATATTATCCCTTTCTATTTAGCACGCTAATCAATAATTTCTTGACGGTTTCCATCTCCTCCGCTTTACTAGACGCAACGAATAGAGTCAAACTAGCTAATGCTTCATTACTGATGATAGACTGGTTTGTAGAGGTAAATAGCAATTCATTTTTGTCTAGAAATAGCAAAAAACAAGCCGCAGCAATCCGTTTGTTTCCATCCACGAAAGCGTGATTTTTTACAATTAAATACAATAACATGGCTGCTTTTTCCTCAATAGACGGATAGACCTCTACATCACCAAAACCTTGCATGATTTGATGTAAAGCACTGTCAAATCCTCCATCTTTTAATTTTCCAAATAAATTAGAATGGAATCCGAACCGCATTTGCTCAACCAATTCAAAATATTCAGTTAGAGACGGATAGGCGATGTTTTCTTTATGATTACCATTTGAGTCTAATGTTTCGTGGTCGAAATCATCCAGCAATTGTAATCCTACACTAAACCGTTGAAGCCACTCATAACCGGTAGACGTTAATGCTTTCTCTTCTATTGCCCTGCTGAGAATTCGGATTCCATCATGCAATACTCGGATCTCTTTATTTTTCTGTACTAGCCTTTTTTCGTTGATGGCTATTCCCTCTATCAAGAAATCTTTTAATCGTTTGGTTGCCCATTGGCGGAATTGGGTGCCTCTTTTGGAATTAACTCGATATCCAACTGATAAGATGGCGTCAAGATTGTAAAAATCAATGTCCCTTACTATTTCACGTTTTGCCTCTAATTGAACTGTTGCATTTTTTGCAACAGTTGAGATTCGGTCTAACTCGCCTTCTCTATAGATATTTTTTAAGTGCCTCGAAACGACTGATTTATCCTTTTCGAATAACGTCGAAATTTCTTTTAAGTTTAGCCAAAAAGTATCACCTACAAAGTGTACCTCTATTTCCGTGTTCCCATCGGGAGATGTATAAATCTCTATCTGATTATCCATTTTCTTTTTATTAGCAGTTATATAAACACTATAAAACTAGACAGAAATATGGGCGATAAATAGCCTCAGAATTCGATTATCAGTTAGTTGATAATAAACCACTAAATCAACCATTACAGTAAGTAAATTTGTATTTACCTTAGCCTCATGAAAACATTTTCATTTAAACTAGACGACAAAATCTTCCTCGAAGTTGAAGAAATTACTCGCGCGCTCAAGGTGTCTAGAAATAGGTATATTAATGAAGCACTTAGAATTTACAATCAAGAGAACATGAGACGATTGTTAAAGACTCAGCTGGAGAAGGAATCAGCCTTAACTAGCCAAGATTCCATGGGAATTCTTTATGGGTTTGAAAGGCAGATTGATTAAATTGATTCTGATTTTTGACCGAATGTGTTAGTTGTTACCTTTAAACTTACCGTGAAAAGTTGTATATTTGCACCATATTTCACGGTAAGTTACTAAGCTCAACATGATCAACCAAGCCACAAAAGATAAGATTGAAGTATTGCGAAAGCAGTACGAAAGCTTAAAAAAGGGCAATGAGCTTTTATTAAAAGAGATAGCCCTGGCTGAAATTCCAGAGTTGGTCTATAACTCTAATGCCATTGAAAACTCCACACTTAGTTTAGAGGATACTGAAATCATTCTTTCGGGTGGTATTTTAGGGCGAAATGTGCTGGTGAGGGAAGTGTATGAAGCAAAAAATTTGGCCATACTGACAGAAACGGTTGTGGAGAAAAGCAAGGCTACGTTAAACCTCAATCTCCTTTTAAGTTGGCATAAAATCTTGCTCAGTCACATCGATGATAAAATTGCTGGTAGATTTAGAATTGGTAAAGAATGGGTGCGAGTGGGCAATCATTTAGGGGCTAATCCAGCATTTGTAGCGACGCTTATGCAGGAGTTAGTGGATAGGTATAAAAAAGATAAAACCAGCTATTTTATAGAGGCAATTGCAGACTTTCATGCCGAATTTGAAACCATTCACCCTTTTGTAGACGGGAATGGACGAATGGGGAGGGTGCTGATCAACCTACAGCTAGTGAAGGCAGGATTTCCTCCCATTATCATTCCAAACAAAAGCAAGCATACAGAATACTATCCGCTATTTGCCCAGTTTCAAACTACGATGAAATCTGGTGGATTTACTAAATTATTTGCGTTGCTTTTGCTAGAAACATTGCATAAACGAATCACTATTCTGACCGCAAAAAAGATAATTCCTCTATCTAAATGGGCTACTAAAAATGCCATTAAATTGAATGTAGCCGCGAATAAGGCCAAAAGGCAAACGATTCCGGCCTTTCGTATGCGGGAGAAATGGATGATTGCAGAGGAGTATACCCCCTAAACCCCTGGAAAGCAAACCCCATAAAACTCCTCAAATTCCGCCGTTTCAGCAAAGTAGCTCTCGTAGTTTTCAGCTTCAGAAGGATTCAGTTCTTGGGCCTTCTTGAGGTCTTCGCACGCGCCAGAAAGGTCTTTTAGTTTTGCCTTCACCGCCGTGCGGTAAAAATAAAACGTAGCGGAAGGCTCGAGTGAAATGCTTAGAGAAAGGTTTTCCAGAGCCTCTTCCCACAGGAAGGCGTTATACAAAGCAAAGCCTAGTAGGCCGTAGCTGATGGACATATATTTTTTTGTTTCGCCTTGTTTTTCTGCGACCTTGACGATGCGTTTTCGCATGGCAACCTCTTCATCGAACAGGGATAAGTCTTCTAGGCAGTTTGCGGCTCTGTTTAATAGCAAAAGGTCTTCAGGGTTGATGGCGATGGCTCTGTTGAAGTCATTGAGTGCCGCTTCCACAGCACCGTTGTGAAGTTTGATGTCCCCTCTGAACAGGAGCATTTCTACGTCAAAACGTTTAGAGACAAAGAAGCTGTCTACGATGGCCGAAGCCTTGTCGTATTGTTTTAAAAGTAGGAGGCAGCGGGTTTTAGAGATGACGCTGGAGGATTGGAATGGATCGATCTTGAGTGCCTCGTCGTAGGCCGTGATGGCCAGCGCGTAGTTCTCTTCGTATTGGTAGCAGAGGCCTAGGTTATAGCGTAGATTACTGTTTTTAGGGGATAGGGCGATGGCTTGGTTTAGGTATTTTTTTGCCTCGTCGTATTTTTCTAGTACCAGGTAATCGAAACCGATGTTACCAAGGGTTTCGCTTGATGGGTCGTATTTTAAAACTTCTAAATAGTCTTTTACTGCCAGGTCGAATTTTTCTATTTTTTCGTAGGAAGCAGCGCGGTTGCGCCAGGCTTTTACGTCTTTGGGATTTAATTTTATTGCCAAAGTCAACGCAGCAATCGCCTCCTTAAACTGACCTTTTTCGAAATGGGCCTTTGCCTTTAGGCTATAGGATTCAGCCGTCTGCGCAAAAGCACTAAAAGACAGCAAAGTAAGTAGGAGGATTTTTTTCATAAATTCAGTAGATATAAAGGCAATCTCATAAAAACGATTGACAACTAGGGTCAATCGTATTAAAATTTATTAAGCGGTATAAAACCGCAGAATCCCTAATTTCTTCGCCAAATAAAGTCAAACCCTTGTCAGAGAAACGATTAAAAGCTTAAGTTTAAGTTATAAACTGTTTCTATGTTCAATCAGAATCGAATCCTACGGGTTTTTAAGCTCATCACTTTGCTGAAGACGTTCCCGGCTAAATCCATTAAGAGGCTTGCTGCTTCGTTAGAGATATCGGAGCGGAGTTGTTACCGCTACCTGGATTTGTTAGTGGAGTTAGGCTTTCAGGTGGGGAAGGATCAGCATAACAAGTATTTTTTGCCGGCGGATCAGGTGGCGGATCCCTTCACGAAGGAGGAGTCGCAATTGATTCATGAGGTGCTTTCTGTATCGGTGAAGCAGCATCCGTTGTTAGATTCGATT
>CAILUB010000066.1 GCA_903837305.1 uncultured Cytophagaceae bacterium | reverse complement strand
TGAAACAAACCTTCTTCAACAGCGATTTCAAAAGGTGCTTTTACCAAAACTGCTCGGGATTTTTCCGGATAGGCTACTGGAACTTCTACTGTGATTTCGCTATAGTCTTCAAATTCTTTAATCACAAGATTGCATGGATTGAGCGCTAAAGCATACCTGCTTTCTTTGTTCCCCAATAGATATTCTGACCCTCTCCAGGCAACTCTTGAGGTTTTATCTTTTATTGCGTCCCTAATTTTTTGCGACTCCATAAAAAAATCATCTTCAAATACTCTAGTCCCATCTTCTGTTTTGAACATCAAATAGAAACTCTCCTTAGCAACTTCCGGATAAATAGGATAAGCAACGACAGACATGAAGAAATTTAAACCGTAAATGCTAGCCTTTTCCTTAAAATTTAACGCTTGGCCAGATTCAATTTTTGCCATGTATTCAGCGGTCTTAGTAGTATAAATGTTCAAGGATTGTGGGAATAAGACTCCGGTAAAAATGAACAGGGAAAATAGGGAGGCATATAAAAATTTAATTCCTTTCAAGCGCCAAAAAACAATTCCAAAAAACAAAATTACAAGCCCAAGGTAACCCAGGTAGGTTTCCCAGGTAGCAAGCCAACTGAATACTAACAGTGAAGCAAAACAAATAAAAACCGAAAAAATAGTTTTCAACTTTCTAAAGATCAATTGGTATTTCATGATGGATGTGATTTAATTTCAGAGAATGGTTGACTAGAGGGGTAGCAAGGTTTACAAATGATGCTTAAATGTAATTTTTATCTTTCGAGTAGTCTCCCGTCCTGTTCCAGATGGTGTTTAACCTTAGCAAGTCCTTTTCTCCAAAGTAGAATGATCACCCCTGCAAAAAGGATAAGGAGAAAACCAGCTAAAAGGATATTTTCAGAAGAGGCTCCCATATAGAATAAGAGAAAATCATAAGCTCCATGGAAAAGAATAGGGATTGCAAGTGATTTTATTAAGAACTCCCTTCGTTTTCCTCCCTCATGAAATCTAGCTAATGAAAAATAATATCCCATCATCACTCCAAAGAGACCGTGTCCTGGCACAGAAAAAATTGCACGCACAATGGCGACTGTAAATCCACCTTCCAAGACATACATAATATTTTCAATCAGGGCAAAGCCAAGCGAAACAAAAACTGAATAAACTATCCCATCATAACTATGATTCAGTTCCTTACTTTTCCAAATCAGTAAGTATAAGATTACAAATTTTGCTATTTCCTCTGGGACGGCAGCTTCAAGAAAGGATTGGTGAAAGGAGGATAAAAAATCACCCTGAAATGCCCCTTCTAGCATTCCAAGTGGTATAGACATTACTAAAGAGAGTAAAACGCTTAGGCATCCACCCAATAGGCATTTGATTAAAAGGGAGATTGGCTCTTTTTCATGATCTTTTTGATAAATCATGTAAAGAAATATCACAACAGGGAAAATCGAGGAGATGAGTAGGGTCATTTTATTATTTATTTAACTTCAATTCCATTAATCGATAGGATAATGAATCCATTAAAAAAGAT
>CAILUB010000065.1 GCA_903837305.1 uncultured Cytophagaceae bacterium | reverse complement strand
TTGTTTGGCTTGAGTCTTCAATTTCGCTAATTAAGATATTTTCTTTGTAATTATTTTTAATAATTGTGTATATTGTTTTTGATTATTAACCAGTAATTTTTGGTGGAATCTTGATGATCTTTGTGAAAGCGTTGATTTGCGTAAATTAAGATTTAAGTGAGAGTTAATTTCTTGGCTATTTAGGTTGGTGAATTTTTTAAAGCAATAAATCAAGAAAGATTGTTTGTTTATTTGATCTAAATCTACGCTATTTAGACAATCCATAATATGTTTCACTCTTTGAATATTGTTGAGTGTGATTAATCCTGCGAGCTCTTCATAATCTCCGTGTTCAATTTCATCTTTTATTCGTATAAGAAATTCCGGAGAGCCTAAAATTGACTTACCAAGTAGATAATCTTCTGGATTCCAGCAGCTTGAATCCTCTCTTTGAAAGTGCTGTTTGAATTTAATAACAGCCTTTTTTCTATCAGTGTCAAAGCGATTTAATATGGAGTCTATTTCAAGGAAACTAGGTTTTAAAGACTTATTGATGAAAGCGTTATAGCTTGAATATATCCAATCTTCAGGATTTTTGACTATAGTTTCACAAGGGTTTTTATGAATATATCTTTGTAGATTTAAGCAATTTTCTTCGGTGCTAACTAAAAATGCAGAGTAGCGTTTTTCAAAAACTTTTCCTGAAAATTGATATTTCCTTTTGAAATAAGAAGCATATCTACTGAGAAGCCTGTGCATTGCTTTTTGTAAATTTGCATTTGGTGTTTCTGTGAATAAATGAAAATGATTATGCATCAAACAATAACTATGAATAATTAGCAAGTGGCTTTTGAAGACTGTTTCTAGGTCATTAATAAATCGAGAAAAATCTTCTTCATCCCTGAAGATCCACATTCTTTTATATCCTCTTGATATAACATGATGATAAGCACCAGGGTATTCAATTCTGATTTGTCTTGCCATCTCAATGTTTTATAGCAATAAGTTGTGATTTTGTAGGGGGTCAAAATTCCTCTGGCTTAATAAATTGAAATGTGAACAGTGTAGACGCGGCCCCTATTGTTTATTTATAAATCTTAGGGTAATTATCGGGACTCTGAAGTGATTCAAGTTCAATATCTAAATCTAAATTTGACCAACGCAAATGATGATCATGATTTAGTTCAACTTTATGAATATCTTCTATCCTTGCTTCTTTAAACCATGGAAATTTTTCAAAGGGTAAGAAATATTCTGCATCTTTTACAAATAACCATAATCCATGCATTGATATATTTTGTACTTCAACTTTCGAAATGCTTTTCCCACTCATTTTTGATCTCATCTTTTCTTTCCTCTACGACTTTTTGTAATTCTCTTAATTGTTTTTCAGAGAGTTTATAATGATAAGCAAGAGCTATAATTGGCTCAAGCCAAAATTTAGCTTCCCCTTCAGGACAGGTTATATGAACATGAATACGAGCCTCTTCTCTTGAAAAAAAGAAAAAACGATAATTTTTGTATTTAAATAAAGTCGGACTCATGCACTGATTACATTATGCACAGATGATGAATTTTATTTCAATCATTATTTTACCTAATTCCCCTTAATTCCTAACCACTATTGAAACCTATGATACCCCTATATTTGTAAGTATAAAAAGAGAGGTATAAAATCATGGCAAAAGTAAAATATCAATTTCAAGAAGGCATAAGTTTGAGTGAATTCTTGTCTGAGTATGGTACAGAAACTCAATGTACAGAAGCACTATTCAAAATGAAGTGGCCAAATGGCTATTGT
>CAILUB010000064.1 GCA_903837305.1 uncultured Cytophagaceae bacterium | reverse complement strand
AGGGGTCTCTTTAGTTGTAATTGATGTTCCATAGGATGTTTTAAAATGGGCTAGGGCAAAGGTAAGTTATTATTACCTTTGTTACATGAATTTTAGCCCGAAAGCACTTTTTTTTGACTGGGATCACACGCTGTGGGATCACGACCTGAATGCCAAAGAAGTTTTACTGGATTTAGCTGTCGAATACGAGCTAGCCATCGAGCCCTTAAGTTACTGGGCCAGCTTTGAAAAAATCAATAATGGGTTGTGGGACCAATATGCTGCAGGGGAAATTTCGCAAGCGGAACTACGGGAGACACGCTTCGTTCGCTTTTTTCAGGAGCTGCGCATCGAAGGGCCCTCTTCGGAGTTTGGGGATAAATACCTGGAACGTGCACCGCGCAAGACGAATTTGATGCCTGGCGCATTTGAACTCATTCAAGATTTAGCAGCGCATTATCCTTTGTATATTTTGACGAATGGCTTCGACGACATTCAATATGTGAAGATTGAAGGGGCAGGGATGCGCTCTTTTTTTAAAGAAATCATCACGTCTCAACAAGTGGGGACGAAGAAGCCGAGTCCTTTATTTTATGAGTATGCTTTAGAACGTGCAGGTATTCAGCCAGGAGAGGCGCTTATGATCGGGGATCACGTGGAGGCTGATGTCAGGGGAGCTTTGAACGCAGGAATTCCAGCGATTCATTATAATCCCTTTTCGGTAGCAACGGATTTGCCGCACGAGATTCAGCATTTGGATGAATTGAGGGGATTACTCAAAAATCGATAATTGATTGTCGCTTGATTTGCGGTCAAAAATCTTCTTGTCCCGGATGAATTTCTTGTTCTCCTCTAAGAACAAAATGAACTTTTCGATCTGGTCGTATTGGAAACTGAAATCGATATTATTGACATCATAGGATTCTACGTAGACCTGTTTGAAATCGGTAATAACATAGTCCAGGCGTTGGATTCCGTATTTTTGCAAGCCTAACAAATACAGGTTCTGGTGGTTGGTTAAAAAGCGATTCGGCTCATAGTAAGCTGTGCTTTTTAGATCAAAAGCCACCGTGTCTCCCACACCATCAATGTAGCCGTAAATCTGTGCGTTTTTATAGCGGGATTCTACGTAAAATTGGGTCTTATATTTTACCGGCAATAATTCGCGCGCTCGATCGATGATTCCCTCTGCAAACGCCTCTTCATTTTCGCCTAATGTTACCGCTCTCTCAAAATCTATCCCTTTTTGCTGCGCATTCGTTGTGGGTTTACGCACGCGATTGATCCGATCGATTAGCTCGATTTCATCCACGATGATTTTGCCATTTCCATCACGGGATTGGCTCACATAGAGGTTGAAGGAATTTAAAAGAGTGGGATATAAGCGGTAAATCATGCTGCAATTTATTGAATTTGGAGGCGAGTCACAATGTCGTCTTCGATTAAATGCGATTTTGTGATCTCAGCTACATCTTCCACCTGCACATTGCCATAGAATACGCCTTCTGGATAAACGACCATCGTTGGTCCTTTTCCACAAAAATCAAGGCAGCCTGATTTTTGTACGCGGATTTTAGCCGTTCCGCCTTGGGCTGCATAGCTCGCGCGGAAGGCGTCAACTAACTCCATTCCGTGGCCTGAACCACAACATTTTTTAGGGGCATCTTTGTCGTTAGCGCAGATAAATACGTGTTTTTCGAAGTGCATATAATTAGCTATTTAGAATTAATACGATAGGGCAATGATCAGAATGTTTAACATCCGGTTGGATAGAGGCGTGTTGAATTTTATTTGCCAAAGCCTCAGATACCATCTGGTAATCTATTCGCCAGCCCAAGTTTTTACCCCGAGCACCTGCGCGGTAGGACCACCAGCTGTAGTGGTGTGGTTCGGAATTGATTGCTCTAAACGAATCTACAAATCCGCGGCTCACGAATCCGTCCATCCATTCGCGTTCTTCAGGCAAGAAACCTGAACTATTTGCGTTGCCTTTCGGGTTATGAATGTCGATGGCTTTGTGGCAAATATTATAATCGCCGGCAATGACTAAATTCGGAAATTCAATCTTGAGAGCGTTAATGTAGTTCTGAAAATCACCTAACCAGTCCATTTTGAAAGCTTGTCTTTCATCACCGCTGGAACCGGATGGCATGTAGACACTCATGACGGAAAATCCGTCATAATCGGCTCGTATCACGCGACCTTCGGAATCGTATTGGTCGATACCGCAACCCACTGACACGTTATTTGGCCTAATCTTACTGAAGATCGCTACGCCCGAATAGCCTTTTTTCTGAGCGGAATGCCAATAGACCTCGTAGCCCAAAGCGAAAATTTCGGAAAGGTCCACTTGTTCTACTTCCGCCTTCAACTCTTGAATGCAGACGATATCCGGATTTTCTTCTTGAAGCCAAGAAACAAACCCTTTTGTAATAGCGGCACGAATGCCGTTCACGTTATAACTAATGATCTTCATTCGCGAATACCTCGGTTTTGAAATAATGAATGATATGAGCTTTTAACAGGATTTCTTGCTCTTTTAAAGGCAGCGAAGGAATTCCTTGCACGTTCTCCCAATGCGGCCAGCCTTCCTCGTCAAGGCCTTCCAATCGATAAAAATCGCTGTAGCTTAATACTTTGCAGGTGGCGATGTGTAGGAGATCTTGCTTTTGTTCTTTGGTAAAATGCGCATGTCCTTGTCCTAATTCCTGGACCCCGATCAGTAGCAATATGGGCTCCATTTCAGTAGGTCGCTTGCCAAACGAGTTTTCGAAAAAATCGAGAATCATCTCCCATTCTTCTTTAACTAAACTTGGCTCGAATTCCATAAAGGGTGTAAATTTAATGAGGTGCAAATTAGCCACAAAAAAATGATTAATTGCCGTAGATGTCGTAATTTTGAAAACCAATAACCCTAAAAGTAGTTTATAAAATGCATTCAATTGCACAAAAGCGTACATTCTCAACACATACTCCTCTTAAACGAACCTTTAAAAAAATGAAATCCTTTTCCATCCCCTCTTTGTTTAAGAGTAATTTGATCGGTCGGATTAAGGAGGCTCGTCGTGTACAAGATAAATTAAAGAAGGATTTTACGCCTACTTTTTTGGATTTCGGTCCGGTGGAAGTGTTGCTTTCGCGGCATTTCGGTTTCTGTTACGGAGTGGAAAATGCAGTAGAGACAGCTTACCAGATTATAGATCAAAATCCAGATAAACGCATTTTCTTATTATCAGAAATGATTCATAATCCTGCCGTTAACGCAGATTTATTGGATCGTGGGGTGCGATTTATACAAGACACGCACGGAAATCAAATAGTTGAATGGTCGGAGTTGAGCTCGAACGATGTGGTGATTGTACCCGCATTTGGAACGACTTTGGAGACGCAAGCTATCTTGCAATCCCGCGGAATTGATCCCTACGCGTATGATACGACCTGTCCATTTGTGGAGAAGGTATGGAATAGGGCGGAGGCGATAGGTAAGAAGGATTACACGGTGATTGTACACGGAAAACCTAGTCACGAGGAAACCAAGGCTACTTTTTCGCATTCGCAATCTGTTACACCCACCTTAATTATTAAGGATATCAAGCAGGCCATTGCTTTATCTGCCTATATCAAGGAAGAGAAATCAGCGGAAGAGTTTTATGTTGAATTTGAAGGGCAATATTCAGTGGGTTTTGATCCTTTAAAAGATTTAAATCGCATCGGAGTGGTGAATCAGACGACGATGTTAGCTACAGATACACAAGAAATTGTGGATTATTTACGCCAAATCATCCGCTTACACTTTCAATTATCTCCAGAAAATATCAAGGAGTACTTTGCTGATACGCGCGATACGCTTTGTTATGCAACAAACGATAATCAAAGTGCGACTTACGGTCTATTAGCCGAGGAGGCCGATTTTGCGATTGTCGCTGGAGGTTATAATTCCTCTAATACAGCCCACTTAGTGGATTTATGCGTACAAAAATTGCCGACCTATTTCATTAAGAATGCGGAGAAATTGATTTCTGGGGAAAAGATCCTGCATTTTGATAACGTGGCCAAAGAAGAGCGCGTTTCTGCTTCGTTCATTCCTTCTAAAGATAAAACGCGTGTTTTGTTAACATGCGGAGCTTCTTGCCCAGACGCGGTGATGGAAGAAATCTTGCGCAAACTCGTTTCGTTTTTCCCGGGAGCTAAGGACGTGGATGAAGTGGTTAATACGAATCTACAATCTTCTTAACGGCAGGCAAGTAACCCTCACCGAACAGATTCACGTGCACTAAAAGCGGGTACAGATTGTACAAGGGGATACGTTCGTGAAATCCTTTTTCAATGGGAAAATTCGCGTGATAGGCTTCGTAGAAACCTTCTTCAAATCCTCCAAACATTGTCGTAAAAGCAAGTTCCGCTTCTCTAAATCCAAAATAACAAGCTGGATCCACCAGTGTAATTAATCCTTCTGGATTTGTCATTACATTACCGGACCAAAGATCCCCATGCAGTAAAGCGGACTTTTCATTGGGTAAAAGCGAAGGTAATTTTTCAAACAATACTTCAAATTTTGCCTCTAGAGCAGCGTCGATTTTACGATCATAGATTGCTCTAGTCAATTGGTTGCGTAAGCGATGTTCGATGAAAAACGCGATGCCATCTTGATTCCAGCTGTTGATTTGTGGCGCAGCTCCGATGTAATTCGTGTAGTCGAGTCCGTGCCCATTTTCTGACGAATTTTTGTGCAATCGAGCCAGCTTTTCCCCAAAATCCACCCAATAATTAGCTGCCTTTTCTCCTGATGGAATGCATTCCATCATCAAATATTCCTTTTCCTCCATCGTCCCCGTCCCGATCACGCTCGGTACAGAAATGGAGGAAGTTTTTCCGATTAAATCTAGGTTTTTTGCTTCAGCATCAAATAAACCTTGGTGATCACCTTGATTCCATTTGATGAAGTATTCGTCCGCATTTTTCAATTGCACACGCACCGCCAAGTTAAAATTCCCCCCATAGAAAAATTCTAAGTCCTTCACCTCGGTGTTTTCACCTAAATGATGCTGGATGATTTTATCGATAAACTGGTATTGTGCTTGCGTTTCAGTGGACATAGGACAAAATTACCTTATTTTCTTTTAAAAAGCGGAACCGTGCTGCAGGGTTCTCCAAAAAATAGGCTCTTCGCCACTGGTTGTAATAGTTGGGTGATTTTCAAATAGGCTTCGGTAGGAACCGATTCTTTCGAACACCCCTTGATGACAATTTTAGCATCCAGAAAATCTTCCGGCATTATCTTCGCCAAAGCTTGTTCAAACAAGGTCTTTTCTAAATCAGCTAAATTTCCGAAAACAAGTGTCTGCGCAAAAGGAGTTAACTGAACTCCTAATAACATATAGGCCCAGGTGGGAATAATCGCATCTTCGCTGCAACCCACCGCCACATGCTTTCCTGCGTAACTAGACCAATCATTACTAGCGATGAACTCTCTAAAGTCCTTCTCGCGCAGGGCGATCCCTTGAAATAATTGCTCTTTGATGTCGATGAAAACGCGGTCTCCTGGAACGCGTAAATCTTCTAAATCGATTTGCGTTAGTCCACTTTGATTTACTCTATTGATGATTTCCTCCGCCATGTTACAAGGATTTTAGTTTCGGTTTTATGCCCATATATTCTTTTAAATAGTCGGGCTCTTTCGTAACGAGGTTCTCGAATTTTTGGTTCAAAAATGCATCATGCGCTAATTTACCCATGTATTTTGCCTCTGGTAGTAAAGGTCCATCCAGGAACGTGATAGCTGGATGCGTACAGCTTTCTTGCCATTTTGCAGATCCATTTCCGAAAGCTACCACGGGTGTATAAGCTTGATAAGATTCAGGAATTAAAATATGCGCTTCTTGCAGAGATAATTCCGCTAATGCTGACGAATAAACCGCTGCATAAACCTCCATTCTGCGCGCGTCTAGCATCGGTAACAGGAGTGATCCCGCTGGTGCGTCGACTGCGGAGGCTAACACCTGCAAAGTAGGCAAACAGATTAATGGCTTGTCCAAAGCGAAGCAAATTCCTTTCGCCGTCGCTAAACCAATCCGTAAGCCAGTATAAGAACCGGGTCCGTTTGAAACGGCTACGGCGGATAGTTCAGCAAGCGCAAGACCCGCTGTCTTCATCACTTTTTCAATCAAAAGTGTCAGCGATTTGGAATGAGAACCCTCTTCGGTAACTAATTCCTGCGTGATCAATTGCCCGTTTTCGTGAAGGGCAACGGAGCAGTTTTGGGTCGACGTATCTACACTTAGGATCAGACTCATTTCAAAGAGGTAATTAATTCCACACCTTTTAAAAGGCTCGGATCATTTTCAAAAGACCATTCATTAATCCCTTTTTTCAGGTAATAATGGTGCACTATTTCTTGTTCTAATAACGCCGAAATTACTTTTTTGTTCGCATTCATTTCTTTAGCGACCGATGAATCCCACTCCGGCTTGATTTTCTCCAGCGTTGCCGTCAAATTAGCATACAAAGGATCTTTCTGCGTTTCCTTTAATACATCTCGCATCTGTTTTTCTAGCGGACTTTCATACTTGAATTTACTCGCTTTCACCCATTGAATAAACGCATCGAATGCAGGCTCAGTTAAATGGAAATTAGCTGCAGAAGAAATCGAGGCATGTTGTAATTTGAATAGACGGGCATATTGAAAAAAGATTTTCTCTTTCATTAATTGCTGAATCAAACTATTCGCTTGGGGTCTACCCACCAATACATCAGGTTCAATTCCTCCACCCGCATTGACTTTTCTGCCGTTTTGCGTTTTGAATTCGCGCTTTGTGGTGTCTTTATTTTCGGAATAATCGATGGCCTGAATGCAGCGACCACTTGGGATATAATATTTGGCTGTGGTAATTTTAATTTTCGCACGGTATGGTAATTCGCGTGTCACCTGTACGAGGCCTTTACCAAAACTGCGTTGTCCTACAATGGTCGCCCGATCATAATCCTGTAAAACACCCGCCACAATTTCAGCTGCTGATGCCGAGTTTTGGTTGATTAAAACGACGATGGGTATAGAGGTATCCCAGCTGGAATTTAAGGCTTTGTAATTCGCATTCCACTCTTGTAATTTCCCCTTCGTGCTAACGATGGGCGTTTCTTTTTGTAGAAACAGATTACAAATATCTATGGCTTGAGTCAACAAACCACCTGGATTGTTACGTAAATCCAAGATCAATTTCTTCATCCCCTCCTTCTTTAATTGAACGAGGGCTGCCTTCATTTCTTTCGTTGCAGACTGATTAAATTCTTCTAATTCGATGTAACCGACCCCTGGTCGAATGATTCCTGCATAGCCCACATTTTTGATTTGAACGGTGGAGCGGTTGATGCTTAAACTCAATTGAGCATCTCCTCGTTTAATCTCTGCAATTAATTTACTGTCTTTAGGCCCTTTTATAAGAATACTCGGGTCAGACTCCTCGGTAATTTGGTTTCCATTAATGGAAATTAATTGATCGCCTATTTGCAATCCTGCTTGCAAGGCAGGGCTCGATTCATCGACATAGGTAATGTAATAGCCTTTTTCCACCCAAGAAGCGCGTATTCCTATTCCATCGTATTTTCCAGTGGTTAGTGTCGTAAATTCGTCCAAATCTTCCTCTGGATAATAGACGGTGTAAGGATCTAATTGATCCAGCATTCCATCGATGGAGTTGGTAACTACCTTATTTGCATCAATCGGGTCTACGTAGAATTGATTTAATTCTTTGATGACACTGGCATAGATATCCAGGTTTTTTGCGAGATCAAACAACTGATCGGCCCGGTTAAAGGCCCATAAGCCTAATCCTAACAATACGAGAAGGCTTATTTTAAGTAGTTGCTTCATTCGTTTGGGTGAATTTGTCTAAAATGGCGGCCATTTTTTTGTGGATTTTGTCCGAAGGTTCGATTGAGGAACCAATATAGACAAAAGCCAATACATCTGGAAGTTTTGCTTTTCCCTCTACTTGAAAATGGGGTTTGTTCAGGCGATAGGCCTCGCGGATGCGACGCTTGAGGGTATTTCGGTCCACAGCTTTCGAAAAACGACGCTTCGGTACTGAAATTAAAATCTGTGGATCGGCTAAATCCACCTCGTAGGGATTTTCGCGGATGTATAAAACACGAAAAGGATAGACAAACCGTTCTTCAACGACTCGACTATCCTTCTCGAATAAGGAATCTATAATCTTAATGTGCGTTAGACGCTCTGATTTAGAAAATGTAAATTTCAAAGCAGGAATACTAAGTGTACAACAATAGCAAACCAGAAATCTTCTTTTCTAAGATCTATGGCTTATTTGCCTCTTTTTTCGT
>CAILUB010000063.1 GCA_903837305.1 uncultured Cytophagaceae bacterium | reverse complement strand
GGAGACTCAATTCCCTCATTTATCGCCTAAACGTGCTGGTTCTGGTATTCGAAAATATACCCCAGTAGACATTGAAAAAATCAAGGTCTTGGTTAGTTTGATCGACGAGAGAGGCTTAACGATTGAAGGTGCGAAGCAGGCATTAAATTTCAAAGGCAAGGAAAAAAATCCACATCAAAACATCATTAATCAACTAACTGATATTCGTGATTTTTTACAAGGGATGAAGGCAGATTTAGACATGGAATAAGCGTAGGTTTCGGAAAATTACTCCGATGAAAACCACTTATCCTTTAATTGTATACCAAATCGCATTAACTTATCTCCCTAAAGTAGGGCCCGTTAAAGGCAAAGAGTTAGCCTCCTTGTATCCCTATTTATCTGACATCTTCAGATTAGCTTCTTATCAACCCTATGCTGCAGAAGCTTTACGAGAAGCAGAACAAACGGTACAAATTTGTGAAGAAGATCAGATTCAAATTCTTTATATTGAAGATCCTGCTTATCCCCAGCGAATTAAAGAGCTATATGATGCCCCTTTAATACTTTTTAAAAAAGGACAAGCGGATCTAAATGCCCATCGGATCGTGGCCGTGGTGGGAACGCGTCATGCGAGTGATGTGGGTAAAAAGGTAACTGAGGAGCTCGTTCAATCTTCGATTAAAGATGATGTCATACTCGTAAGTGGATTTGCACGAGGAATTGATATTGCCTTACATAAAGCTTGCCTAAAGTTTGATGTTCCTACGATAGCCGTTTTAGCTGGAGGATTTCGACATATATATCCCCACGAGAATGCAATGTATATCGATCAAATTTTAGGTACTGGAGCCTTACTTTCGGAATATGCCCCCCACATTCCGCCTGCCTCATATTATTTCCCTGTAAGAAATAGAATAATTGCAGGACTTTCGGATGCGACGGTAATAATAGAAGCGGCAGAAAAAGGTGGGGCACTTATTACGGCAGATTATGCGCTTAATTATAATAGAACCGTTTTTGCTGTTCCTGGTAGTTTAAATAGACCTTTTTCTAAGGGATGTAATTTGTTAATTCGTAATCTTAAAGCCACGATTTATACTTCCTGGGATGACTTTATGCAGGAATTAAATTGGGAACAAGCAAAAGATAGGCTGGCTTTACACCCCGAGTTAATCCAAAAACTTTTCACTTTGAATGAAACGACCATCATTTCTCTTTTACATAGAGAAGGTCAACTTTCCTCGAACTTTCTTCTACAGCGTTCTGAAATTCCACAGGATGAGTTAGCTCTTATTCTGTTGAATTTAGAATTAAAAGGGATGATACAATCGACGGATGGCGATGGATATATGTTGTCCTAATTATTTTCTCCAAGTGCTGGGAGAAACTCTCCAGTCTTGTAAGGTCATTAATTGGGTTTCTGTTACATAATCCAATTGAACAGCTTCTTCAATTAAGGCATTGTAATTACTCAAGGTATACAATGGGATGTTTGCATTTTTAAAATTTTCATCAGCAAGTTCGAATCCATAGGTAAAGATGGCCACCATGCCTAATACTTCGACACCGGCCTCTTTCAATGCTTCTGCTGCTTTTAAAGAGCTTCCGCCTGTAGATATTAGGTCCTCAATGAGAACTACTTTTTGTCCTTTTTCTACTTTACCTTCGATTTGATTTCCCATCCCGTGTTTTTTAGGCTCAGGACGTACATAACAAAACGGTAAGTCTAAAAAATCGGCTACTAATGCTCCTTGCGCAATACCAGCAGTTGCCACTCCGGCAATGATGTCCACCTGTGGAAAATAGGCTTTAACTGCAGCAGAAAGGCAATTTTTGATGTAGGTACGTACCTCAGGAAAAGATAAAGAAACGCGGTTATCGCAATAAATAGGAGAATTCCAGCCTGAAGCCCAAGTAAACGGTTGATCCGGTCGTAATTGAATCGCTTGGATCTTTAAAAGGTGTTGGGCAACTTCTTGAGGAATTGTCAAATTTTGCATGTGAGTCGTTTCTAAATTTATATTTACAAAAATAATTTATTCAGTTTATCTTTCACTATTTAATTCTAATTTTGCCACACAAAATTGAAAAGATG
>CAILUB010000062.1 GCA_903837305.1 uncultured Cytophagaceae bacterium | reverse complement strand
ACCACGCCACCTTCTGCATAAATAGCCTCCATTAAAGTGGCATAAGGACTTTCTTCAATCTTCTTAGATAACTTTTCGATCTTAGGGAACAGCCCTGGGAAGAATGTTTTGATAGCGGAGCCGATCAATTGTTCTGCTACGAAAGCTGCGCCTTCTTGCTCGCCTTCATAGACTAATTCTACCTTTCCGGTGATGGCTGGGATTATGCCCATGAAGTCTGCCAAACGCACAGTTGTCGATTTCTCGCGATTTAGTAAGGCGCGTCTTTCGGCGGTACTGACTAAACTCTCGAGCATGGAAATACTCATACGAGCGCTGACGCCACTTTTGGTATCAATATATTCACTCTCTCTCGCCTCGAAAATGATCTGTTCTAACAAATCATAAGCCAAATTCGGCACATACACTCGATCCGATTGAGCCGCGTTAATGCGGGCCTCTTGAGATGAAATCTTGCGTGCAATCGCAATCGTTTCAGGATAATGGGTCAAAATTTGAGAACCAATACGGTCTTTCAAAGGCGTCACAATACTTCCTCTATTCGTATAATCTTCCGGGTTTGCCGTAAAGATGAATTGAAGATCTAGAGGTAAACGCAATTTGAAACCACGGATTTGGATATCGCCCTCTTGTAAAATGTTGAATAAGGCTACCTGAATACGTGCCTGCAAATCAGGAATCTCGTTGATGACAAAGATGCAACGATTTGCTCTAGGAATCATCCCAAAGTGAATCACGCGGTCATCCGCATACGATAATTTCAAATTCGCCGCTTTGATCGGATCCACATCCCCGATTAAATCGGCCACCGTTACATCTGGTGTCGCTAATTTCTCCGCAAAGCGATCCGAACGATGTAGCCACGCGATGGGTGTCGCATCTCCTTGTGCTGCAATTAAATCAATGGCAAATCTGGAAATAGGCGCTAAAGGATCATCGTTAATCTCCGAACCAGCCACGTACGGGATGTATTCGTCTAATAGATTGATCATTAAACGAGCCAAACGTGTTTTCGCCTGACCACGTAAACCCAATAAGTTGATATTATGGCGAGACAAAATCGCGCGCTCTAATTCTGGTATAACGGAGTTTTCAAAACCGTGAACACCCTCGAAAACGGTCGTTCCCGCCTCCATGTGTTGAATCAAGTTGTCTCTTAATTCGTCTTTAATCGATTTGCTTATGTAGCCTGAGGCCTTTAATTCGCCTAAATTGTGGATCATCTTATTTGAGTCTTTTCTTTCTATTCGTTTCGTAATCTTGGAAAATCATTTCCCCTAAGCCCTTTAAGCCCGTGTAAAAGGCTTTTCCCTGGTTTGCTTCGGTAAATTTGTCTACAAATTGCTGCAGGTAGGAATCCCTGGCAATCATAAAGGTTGTTATAGGAATGTGTAATTTTCGCGCCTGAGCCGCCTGAGTGTAACATTTCTCCGTTACATAAGGATCTAGGCCATTGCTATTCATATAATAGGTGCCGTCTTTTTCCCGAACACAGCTCGGTTTTCCGTCGGTAATCATAAAAATCTGTTTGTTGGTATTCCTTTTTCGGCGCAGAATATCCATCGCTAATTGTAATCCAGCCACCGTATTCGTGTGGTAGGGTCCCACTTTTAAATAGGGAATATCTTTGATGGAAATGCTCCAGGCATCGTTTCCGAAGACTAGAATATCGATGGTGTCTTTTGGGTAGCGGGTCGTGATGAGTTCTGCCAAAGCCATCGCCACTTTCTTCGCTGGAGTTATCCGATCCTCACCATACAGAATCATCGAGTGGCTAATATCAATCATCAACACGGTACTCATCTGAGATTTGTATTGCGTGTCTTCCACGACTAAATCATTCTCAGTTAATTCGAATTCACCTATACCGTTATTGATTTGGGCATTTTTCAGGCTCTCCGTGAGGGAGATTTTCTCTAGACTATCGCCAAAATGATAAGATCTAAATTCCCCCGTCATTTCATCTCCTTGGCCAGATGCCTTGGTCTTGTGATTGCCAGATCCACTTTTATTTAAGTTTCCGAAGATGTTCTCTAGCGCTGTTTGGCGAATCGCTCGCTCTGTTTTGGCAGTAATCCCCATCCCAGAACCTCCATTCTCATCGATTTCCTCGTGTATGTAACCTTTGGCCTTTAAATCCTCAATGAAATCCTCAATCGTATAATTCTCATCCGTCAGCTCGTATTCTTTGTCTAATTCGCGCAACCACTCGATTGCCTCATCAAAATCCCCCGACGTATGTGTGATTAATTCCTTGAAAATCCCGAAAAGCTTATCAAAAGGGGAGATGCTCTTCTCCTCGAATTCCTTAAAATAAAATCCCTTTTTATTCATGTCTTTTAAACCCTGCTAACGCTTTAATTGTTCAAATAAACGACTAAATTTGACAAAATGAGCGAACAAATTATTTCTATTCGGTTTTTATCCTTTGAAGGCTTCTCAAACAAGCGCTTTGCCTTCGCAGAAATGGGTCGCTCATTCGTCCAAAAATGGGAATCAGACGGCCTTTCTTTCGCAAAACACTTAGGTGTAGGCGCAGGAAACGGTTTTTCTGTTTGGCCTGATTTTTCCACTTATGCTTTCTTAGGCGTTTTTGATAATCAAGCAGCTTCTGACCATTTTTTCAATACGAACGAACGTTGGCTTAGTCTTTCCGCCCGTTCATCTGCTACAAAAGGCTATGACGCTGTTGCCATCAAAGGCCATGGAACTTGGAATGGATCGAATCCTTTTTCGATCGTTGAAGATCCCGGGAATGGCCCGCTTTTAGTGATGACACGCGCCAGTATTGTGTGGTATAAATCTCCCATCTTCTGGTTCTATGTCTCCCACGCGAGTAAATACCTAGAAAATCGGGCTGGTTTATTGTTTGCCAAAGGCGTAGGCGAGCTTCCCCTCATCGAACAAGCAACACTGAGTCTTTGGGACTCGTCAGAAAACCTGGATGCCTTTGCCTATAAAAGTAAGGAACATGCGCCCATGATTAAGAAGACGCGGACGATAGGGTGGTATTCGGAAGAACTATTTACAAGGTTTCGCGTGGTAGCTACAATAGAGTAGAGATAATAGAGTATAGAGAGGAGATAATAGAGCATAGAGTAGAGACGGTTCTCTTTTTTCTCTACTCTATGCTCTATTATCTCCTCTCTATACTCTCTACTCTCTAATCTAAAAAAGGGCCTAAGCCCTTTTTTTATTATCGAATAGCCTCAATCCCCCTCGTTCTAGTCCGGATCCTGATCGCATCCTGCACATCATACACGAAGATTTTGCCATCTCCCACGTTGCCTTCTGAGGCGTTGTCTAGGATGACATCTATGCACTTTTCGAGGTTTTCGTCGCTTACTACGCAGATGATCATCACCTTTGGCAATAAAATCATCGACTTCTCAGTACCGCGGTATATTTCTGAATAACCTTGCTGTAAACCGGCTCCACGAACGGGAACAACGGTCATACAGGGAATATCGGCATCGATTAAGCCTTTCTGAATAGCTTTTAATTTCGATGGTTTAACAATGGCTTCTACCTTTTTCATATCGTGTTTATTTAGCTATTATTCAAAAGTTGTGTATGCTTCTACCCCAAATTCAACGGCATCAATACCTGCCGATTCTGCTTTGTGACTTAAACGAATTCCAATCGTCTTTTTCAATGTCATGAAGATGGCATAAGTTAGTACAAAAGAGAAAACACTAATGACGGACACTCCAATTAATTGTGTAATAAATTGAGCGCTTTCGCCGGTGATGAATAGACCATTCTTTTGGGAGAATAGACCTACGGCAATGGTTCCAAAGAAACCGTTCACCCCGTGTACCGCCACGGCACCCACTGGATCATCTACTTTCATTTTATCCACAACCACCACGGCGATATCCACAATGGTACCCGCGACGAAACCGATAATTAAGGCAGAATCCGCAGAAACCACGTTGCAACCAGCTGTTATAGCCACTAAACCTGCCAAAACACCATTAATTACCATGGTGATATCCACTTTTTTGTAGCGCATGAAGGTGTATAACATCGTCGCCATTCCACCTGCAGCTGAAGCTAAGAAGGTATTAGTGGCAACGGATCCGATTAAATCCCATTTACCTACGGCTCCTAAGGTAGAACCAGGGTTAAAACCGAACCAACCGAACCAAAGGATAAAAGCACCTACCGCTGACAAGGTTAAATTATGACCAGGGATGGCATTTGCCGTTCCATCTTCGTTGTATTTTCCTAAGCGGGGTCCTAAAACGATCGCACCAGCTAAGGCAGCAAAACCGCCCATAGCATGAATGGCGGCTGAACCTGCGAAGTCGTTAAATCCGCGAAGGGCTAACCAACCGTTCGGGTTCCAAACCCAATTGGCTGCTAATGGATATAAAACGGCGCTGAAGATCACTACATAAACAGCATAAGCCCACATTTT
>CAILUB010000061.1 GCA_903837305.1 uncultured Cytophagaceae bacterium | reverse complement strand
GTATAAAACTTGAGTTCGCAATGGGCGTGATAGAAGAAAGTGAATACCATACAAAAAGACGTAAAGCCTTTGAACAAGCCAAACAAATGGAGAAGGAGCAAATAAATAAGGCTTGTTATGATGGATATTATAAAGAGGATGAAAAATATACTTACGAATACTACAACGAAACATACGGCAAATAACTATTCTGGGGCGTGTTTGCTGTTCTCAATCAGCAAACTATTTTATCTCAACCCATCTGAAATCATTGTCCCAAAGGAAACGAGCAGTTCTGCTTGATTCTTTTCGGACTTTGGTTTCTGACCAATCTGGATGCTTAATGTGGTAGAATTCGTGGATAATGTACAACAAGTGCCTATACCCCTCTAGTTTTGTATCTAATTCAATCGTATTTCTTGTAGTATCAGCTAAACCATACGCCTTTTCTTTCCCTAATGGTCTGTAAATGACCTTGGTTTTTTTGTAGGCGCGTGGCATGTCAAAGTTTTTTTATAGCTGCTTTTAAGTATATACACTTATCTAAACATTCTTCATAGGCTTCTTGGAGCCAATTTTTTAGTTCATAATCTTCTCGGTCTACGGTTGTACCGTATGTTTCCAATCCCTTCTTTTCCCTAGATACTAGGTCATCTATTACCTCCTGTAGAATCTTACTCTTCGTCATCATCATAATCATCTTCATTTTTTAGGTGTTCTAGGGAAGTGATGAATTGAGACATGTCATCGTAGCTCTCCCGGATTAAAATTTCTTCGCCCCCGTACAATCTCACCTTACATTCATCATCGTTTTCCGGGGTCTCGATAACCCTCTCAATATCATCAAAATGGACATTAACCCTTCTCGTACAATATCTACGTTTTACTGGCAAACCAAGACGCTCAAGCGTGTCGTCTTCATTAGCAGACTCAACGTATTTTTCTATTAACTCTATCCTTAGCCCCATATCCAAATTTAATCATTTCTTATAGGACTTTACCTTTAAATATGCGCTTGTTCCTAACTTCAAACCCATCTTCGGCAGAATCGATGATGGCAAATCCGTGGTTCCACTTATTTATCGGGGAATATGCGGGATGAAGTTCACTCAAACACCCTGTAGACCAAGTAGTTGTAATCTTCCCGTTCATATCGCTTTCAGTGTGCTCTGATGTCTGGTGGTTATGGCCCTGAATAGCTGATGTCTTAGCACGTAAGAATAAACCCCTAGCCACGTTTACTGGGCTAAAAAACCCGCTTGAAAACTCATGCCCATGAATAATATTCAATCCATTAAGATTGATTATTTTTTTATCTGTTACAAATTCTATCCCTTCCGCCCGGGCTTTAATGATATTTTCAAAGTCAAATTCAGATACATCTGTAAGTTCAGCGGCTTTAGTCCACAAGAAATGCTGATACCGTTCTTCGTGATTTCCCACTTTAAATATAATCCTTGAGCTTGGGAAAATACGCTTCAAAATGTCCATGAACTGCTTAAACGCATTTAATTCATGTGAAACACTGCGTTTTTTAGGGTCTCTTACAAACCTAGATAAACCATGAAAATCAAGAGTATCTCCATTAAGGAGGATACAATCAGGATTCTCATTTTCTGCAAATTCAAGGGCAGCAGTCAAAGCTTCAATTGAATGATATGGTATATGTATATCAGACAAAAGCAGAACCCGTTTAGCATTTAAGATAAAAGGGTCGTAATTTGTTTCATCACTTTCTGGAAGCGCAAAAGGGTTAGAGCTTCTTTCTTTTTCCATATAATATTTTGTTTTCTTTATATAAGATACTCTGCTTTTAGCACCATTTTTACCTTCTATATATCTAAGGGCACTTCTAACATCTTCTTTGTCTCTGAACAAAAGCTTATTTTCCTCGTATATTATTTTAGCGAGTTTAG
>CAILUB010000060.1 GCA_903837305.1 uncultured Cytophagaceae bacterium | reverse complement strand
TCTGATCCATTAACGAATGGTCAGGTTGATAACCAAGGTAACAAGCTTCACTTATACTTTGGAATGCAATATGATACTCAGCCTGGTATGCAACGTGACGTTGTGAATGGTCGTCCATTCAAGCGTTTGAAACCAACTCCTTATTTGTTAAATACGGTATTTGCTGATCGTGTGAACGATACGCGTTACAAGAAGACATTTAAAGATACTTGGTATTCAAATAAGCCATCTGCTACACCTATCAATACTAGTTTTGATGCTTCCAAAGCAACATTAACTTATAAGGCGGGTGATACGGCTATCTTTATCCCTGGTTATGAAATGTCTTTAGCTGAGCGTGCTACTAAGAAATACCAAGTATTGGTTCCTAGTATGTATAACTTTGCTTTGTTCCCTACATTACAGAAATTCTTCGATCCACTTCGTCCAGATATGACGTACGAAAATGGTTCACGTGATTATTTCGTTCATCGTTTAGCGGATACCTATTTGATGTTAGCAGAAGCTCAATTCAAATTAGGAAAACAAGCAGAAGCGGTAGCAGCCATCAATATGGTACGTGTACGTGCCGCTGCTAAAGGCAAGGAAGATGCGATGAAAGTCACTGCTGTAGATATGAACTTAATCATGGAAGAGCGTGCACGTGAGCTTGCTGGTGAGCAAACCCGTTGGATGGACTTAAAGCGTTGGAATAACTTAGTAGAGCGCGTTAAGCTTTACAACACAGACGGTGCTGTAGGTGTTAAGGATATTCACTATGTACGTCCAATTCCACAAAAGCAAGTGGATTTATCTGAAAATGGTGGTTTCCCTCAAAATGCAGGATACTAAGATTTATTTGATTTCTTAATTTAGATTCCGAAGGCCGTTTGGTCTTCGGAATTTTATTTAATAAGTACTATGAAAAAGATATTTACCTTGTTTTTTGGCCTGTCTAGTTTTGTCTCCATTGGGCAAAATTTACCTATCACTTTTAAGAATATGAAGACATCCGTGGATGTATTGGTAGGTGGTAAGTCATTTACGTCTTATTTCTTTCCTGGTCAAGATGTGTTAAAGAAAGCCGTTTTGTTTCCTTTGATTTCAGCTCAAGGAACGACTATTACGCGAGGTTATCCCATGGCACCACGAGCAGGGGAGCGTGTCGATCATCCGCATCACGTAGGAATGTGGTTGAATTACGAGGATGTAAATGGGTTTGATTATTGGAACAATTCTACAAACATTATAGCCTCTTTGCAGAATCACAAGATGGGAACCATTGTACATACCTTCATTGTGAAACAAGATGCGAAGAAGGGTATGTTAGAAGTGGCAGCTGATTGGATCGATAATGATGGTAAAGGTCAAAAGGTTTTGCAAGAAAAGACAACTTATGTATTTTCGGGTACGCCGGACTCTAGGACAGTAGATCGCATAACCACTTTAACGGCGGTAGCGGATCAAGTGTTGTTTAAAGATGTGAAGGATGGGATGTTTGCTATCCGGGTGGCACGTCAATTAGAAATACCATCTAATAAGCCGGATGTATTTACTGATGCCCATGGGGTGGAAACCAAAGTGCCTGTTATGGATAATACGGGTGTGAGTGGAAACTATTTGAGTTCAGAAGGAGTGAAGGGGGAAGCTGTTTGGAGTACACGGGCTAAATGGATGAACCTTCATGGTGTGATGGATAATCACCCTATTTCTGTAACCATTTTTGATCATCCAGCTAATGTATCTTATCCAAGTTATTGGCATGCACGCGGTTATGGATTGTTCGCGGTTAATCCATTAGGCGCGAAGGTATTTAGTAATGGAAAAGATGAACGTAATTTAACTTTGAAAAAGGGCGAATCTGTTACGTTTAGATACCGCACGTTAATTTCTGATCGGTTAAATTCTAAAGAAGAATTAGACAAAATTCAGGCGGAATTCGCTTCAGTCAAGTAATTTTTAAGAAAATA
>CAILUB010000059.1 GCA_903837305.1 uncultured Cytophagaceae bacterium | reverse complement strand
ATGGCTAGTAAGGCACATACCACTACAATTGATTTGATTTTCATAGGTACAATATTAAAATTTTTGTTGAACATTGAAGTTAATGTATTTTTCTGATAAAATAGTCAACTAAGTTCGTCCATTCTTCCTCCAGCGAATACGACGGCCGCGTTTTCTTAGCCCGAGCATACCAATAATCTGCGTTCCAAACATCCCCTTCCTTTCGATGTAAATAAGCGTGCACCCATGCCGCATCAGAACCAGGCAATTGGTCGACAAAATCATGCGCTCTTTTCCAATCGCCTTTGGCATCATACCAGAGACTTTTTAAAATCGTCGAAAGCTGTGGATCTGGCGCGTCCTGTGATAAGGATTCTTTAAATGATTTCATCAGAAATTTTCTTTCTTAGCTAGGCAAACGACATCCGTATCGATCAATTCGAGTGACAAGACCATGTCCTTTACCGCGTCTTTGTATTTCTTAAAATGTGACGTTAGAATGTGGGATTGATAGGCTTCGGCACTCGCATAAACTTCGAAAATAATGATGCTCGTCGCGTCCTTTTTATCTGCCACTGCTGTGTACGATAAAACGCCAGGTTCGACTTTTATAGCCGTATTCATCTGCTCATTTAAAAGCGATTTATAGACGTCGAGTTGCTTCGCATCGACTTTGATTTTCGCTATTCGGTGCATGCGACTTGATTCCTGAGCTTGGATTTGAATACAAATCAACAGAAAGAGGAAAGAGACAAATAATTTTTTCATGAGTCTAAGTTAGAATGATTTTATAAATAGCCCGTTTCCACTAAGGCATTAGTAGAAATACCCAACTTTTCAAACAAGGCCTTGCACTGTTGTTGCAAGTCAGTTTCAGCATACAAATTGCTGTAATCTTTTGCCTCCACTTCGATATAGTTTTCGCCATTCGGGAGCTCATCCAGGTGGATGGTCACATTTTGATGTTGGTATTGTTTCCGGATTTTCTGTGTCTCTCCGATGCGCTCAGCAGTCGCAAATAATTGCTGTACTTCTGCCTCAGACGGATTCACATCGTAACGGGAAACGTGGGTTTTTTCCAAAAGTCCGACGGCCACTCTTTCGTAATGTGTAATCAACGTTCCCAGTGTTCCCTTACGGTATTTTAGCTTCCCATTTTGAACCCGAAAATAGGTGTCATGTTGATGGTCTTCTCCTAAAAATGATGCGCCCATCGCTAGTAATGTGGATGCTATTGCATCTGCATTAGATAGTCGCGCCTTCTGTGTCACATCTTTGTAGTTTAACATGTAGGTAAATTATCAGAATTTTATCTAATTTACTCTTCAATCGAATTATTAATGTCAAACCGCAGGGAATTTCTAAAACAAAGCACAAGCCTCTTAGGCCTTTCGACCCTAGATTTCGCAGCTCCCACTAAACCCCTGTTATCCTTTTCCACACTCGGTTGCCCGGCTTGGACTTTCGCACAGGTTCTACAGCACGCTTCTGCAAATCGCTACGACGGTATTGAAATCAGAGGCATAAAAGGGGACTTAGACTTGCCGAATAATCCCCT
>CAILUB010000058.1 GCA_903837305.1 uncultured Cytophagaceae bacterium | reverse complement strand
TGGTTGTTATTTGATTAAAATACATTAAACCTAAAAATATGAAATCGATTTCACGCCGAAATTGGGTGAAAGGAATGGCGCTGGCTACCTTAGGCAGTGTTGTTTTTACTGACCTCAAAGCTGCTGATGCACCTACTATTCAATGGAGTGCAGATCAAGATGCCTTATTAAACAATTGGATGGGCGTAATTATTCCTGAATCTAGCATTCCAGGGGCCGTTTCTTTAGGTGTTCCTGCCTTTGTAAAGACGATGCTTCGCGATTGTTATGAACCCTCGACATCTGCAACGTTGATGAAGGTTTTAGCGGCTTTGCCTGCAATTGAGAAGGTGTCAGAATCAGAAAAAGAACAATTATTTTTCCAAATTGAAAAAGGCAAAATGGGTTCTGATGCACAGAAAGGAATGGCAACTTTAAAAGGTCTGACTATTCGTGGTTATATGACTACGGAATATGTGATGGTGAATCATTTGAATTACGTGATGGCACCTGGATTTTTCAATGGCTGTGAACCCTTAAAGAAATAAATCGAGCGATGAATATTTTAAATAACGCAGAAAAACGTACTTATGGTGCGATAGTGATAGGTTCAGGAATGGCTGGTGGCTGGGCTGCTAAAGAATTTTGTGATAAAGGAATTAAAACTTTAGTGTTGGAAAGAGGGCGCCTAGTGACGCATAATGTGGATTATCCGACTACGCTAACGAGTCCATGGGAATTCGAACACCGCGGACAGTTAACAAAAGAGGAAGTGGATGAAAATCCCATTATTTCGAAATGTTATGCCTTTAAAGAGGATGCGAAGCACTTTTTTGTGAAAGATAAGGAGCACCCTTACATACAAGACAAACCATTTGACTGGATTCGTGGCTACCAAACAGGCGGTAAATCGCTTATGTGGGCTCGCCAAACTCAGCGTTGGTCTCAACTAGATTTTGATGGTCCAGCACGCGATGGATTTGCGGTGCCTTGGCCGATCACCTACAAGGAAATTGATCCTTGGTATTCCTATGTGGAGCATTTTGCCGGAATTTCTGGAAATAAAGATGGTTTAGATTCCCTGCCAGATGGAGACTTTTTGCCTCCTATGGAATTGACTTGCGTGGAGAAGCATTTTCAAAAAGAAATGAAGCGTTTGTATTCGGATCGCCATGTGATTATTGGTCGTTGTGCGCACTTAACGGAGCCTCGAGATATTCATATTCAACAGGGGCGCGGAACGTGTTTGGGTCGTAATTTATGCCAAAGAGGATGTCCATACGGTGGCTATTTCAGTGCAAACTCCTCTACTTTACCTTGGGCAGCAAAGACTGGTAATATGACTCTAAGAACAGATTCTGTTGTTCATTCGATCATTTATGATGAAAAGAAACAAAAAGCAGTAGGAGTTCGTGTAGTAGATGCGCACACGAAAGAGATGGTGGAATATTATGCTAAAGTCATTTTTGTGACAGCTGCTGCCATTAATACAAACTTAATTTTATTGAATTCGAAGTCTTCTCGGTTCCCGAATGGACTAGGTAATGATAGTGGTTTATTAGGAACGCACGTCGCCTTCCATAATTACCGTGCCTCTTTATCTGCTGAATACGAAGGATTTTTAGATTATAAAACGGCTGGTGGACGTCCTAATTCAGGTTATATTCCTCGTTTTAGAAATCTTTACAAGCAAGAGACAAACTTCCTACGCGGTTATGCGGCAGGAATGAGCGGTGGAAGAGGAACGCATGCGGACCAAAGTTCGGTAGGCGAAAGCTTAAAGAATTCGTTATTGAATCCGAAATGGTCGAACTGGTACGCTGGATCGCACATGATGGGGGAGACGATTCCGAAGGAAAGTAATAAAGTGACTTTGGACGCTACGAAAAAAGATGCCTGGGGAATGCCATTGCTTCATATGGACGTGAGTTACGATAACAATGATGATTTGATGGTTAAAGACTTTATCGATCAATTCACCGAAATGTATGAAAAAGCAGGTTTCAAGAACATCAAAACCCGCGATACGCATGCTCCAGCTGGATTAGATATTCACGAGATGGGTGGAGTGAGAATGGGTTCAGATCCGAAGACATCACTGCTAAATAAGTGGAACCAAATGCACCACGTAAAGAACGTTTTTGTAACGGACGGGGCTTGTATGACGTCTACTTCTACGCAAAACCCTTCATTGACCTACATGGCCTTTACGGCGCGTGCGGTTGATTTTGCGGTGAAAGAAATGAAAAAAGGAAATCTCTAATGCAGACATTTTTAGGTAAAACGGCTGATCACCTTTTCCAAGCTCATGGCATGGAAGGGTTGAAAGACATAGCCGTCGTGATGCCCTCGCAACGGGGTATTCTTTACCTGAAAAAAGAATTAGCCATACGAGGGGATAGGCCCTTTTTATCTCCTTCCTTCTTTACAATCGAGGAATTTGCGTTACAGATGTCTGATTCAGTCTTAGAGGATCCAATCGATCTGTTAATGGAGGCTTATGCCTGTTTTAAGGAGGTTGATTCGAAGGTTGATTTTGATCGCTTTGTGACCTGGGGCCAGATGATGTTGAAGGATTTCGATACGTTGGATCTGTATTTAGTGGATCCGTCAGCCTTGTTTTCCTTTCTATCTGAAGCTAAATCGATTGAACGCTGGGGGCAGGAATATGGTCAAGATCAGGCGGATGGTTGGATCACACCTAATACGCAGGCTTATTTTAAATTATACGACTCGCTTTTAGAGGTCTATATTCGGCTGAAAAGTAGGTTGGAATCGAAGGGAACTACCTATCGGGGGCTCGCTTATCGAAAACTGGTAGAGCTATTAGAGGCGGGTAAATCACTTGGTTTTAAGCAGATTTATTTTGTCGGTTTTAATGCTTTGTCTAAATCGGAGGAGACCATTATTCGCTTGTTATTGCAGGAGAATGTGGCGCAGACGCTTTGGGATGTGGATGAATATTATGTTAAAAACCAGCACCATCGGGCAGGGAATTGGTTACGCGATTATTCGAATCCGGGAAGTTCTGCTTATTTATCTCGTGGACCCTTTCATTGGATGGAACGGGATTTGGTAGAAAAACCAAAAGAAGTCGAGATTATCGGTTTAGCGAATCCATCGGCTCAGATTTTTGTGGCTTTGGAGCAAATCAGGGCTTGGCAAAGTGAGCACGGAGATGTAGAACAAGTGGCCTTGGTTTTAGGGGATGAGAGTCTTTTGGATTCTTTATTGCCCTATTTAGGGGAATTTAAAGATCGTTTGAATATCACGATGGGGTATTCGTTGAAGAAGTCCCAAGTATTTTCGTTGATGGAGATGTGGTGGTCTATGGTTCCTTTGGAAAAATATCCCATTGCTTTAGTTAAATCCTTGAAAGAACATCCATTGATGAATTCCGTCAAGGTACCTGCTTGGAAAGAGACAGATTTATATCTCTCACAAGTTCCGAGCGGGGGTAACATTTTTATACCGTCTTCATCCACTTTCGAAGATTGCCTGAAAGCTTTGATTCGCTTATTAACGGATATTCTGTACAAAACTGATAAAGACGATTGGGATGCGGAATCGCAGGCTATTTTGCAAGCTTTGACCGTGTTAGATAAGTTGGAAGAAATAGCACAAGCGAATTCATTTATTTCTGTCAAAAGTGGTCAAGCGCTCTGTAAACAATTACTTCAGCAACAGAAAATGACTTTTGAGGGAGCTGAAAATCGTTCACTCCATGTGATGGGATTGTTGGAAACGCGGACATTGGATTTTGATCGGGTAATTGTTCTCTCGTTGAATGAAGGCAGTTTGCCGGGTACGCGTAAACGGGAAAGTTTAATTCCAGTGGACATTGCGAATATGGCGGCTTTTTCGCTGCCTACGTTTACGCAAGCGGATGCGGTGACGAGCTATCACTTTTATCGCTTATTGCAGCGGCCTAAAGAGGTGATGTTGGTCTATGTGCAGAATGATTCGTCTTCCGCGGAGGTGAGTCGATTTATACGTCAGATTCGTTATGATTGGGCCAAAAAGAATCCACATTTAACTTTGCGTGAACCTGTCGTTAAATTCAGTTCGGATGCGGTGAAAAATCCGGAATTAGCTCTTCGAATTGAAAAAACGCCAGAGTTGATTGCAGAAATTAAGTCGCTGCTAGAGAATCGGGGATTATCGCCCTCTTCTGTCGCGATGTTCGCGAGCTGTTCTTTGAAGTATTATTTCTCTCAAATTGTCAACCTGCAACAAGAAAAACAGCGCGATGATGAGATGGGGGCAGATGTATTCGGAACCTGGGTGCACAAGGTTTTGGAATTACTCGATAAGCAAATGATTGCTTCAGGAGGCTGGGAAGACTGTCTTTCTGTATCTCAAAAGAAAGAGTTGATTGCTCCCTTGTTAGCTAAGGCGATGGATGAAATCAAAGAACGAGAGGGTAATTTCGAGGTCGAAAAAGGATTTAATTATGTGCTTCAGGAGGTTGCCAAAACTTTATTAGGAAGCTATTTCGAAGAATCCGCGTCTTGGTATGAAGATCGGATTCAATTGTTAGCCGTGGAGGAAGTAGTCAAAACGGTGGTTGAAGTTCCGGTGGGTACTGAAATTTGGCCAGTCAAAATGAAGGGCCGAATAGACCGATTGGATTTGAAAGGCGGCTCAGTTCTGCGAATCGTTGATTACAAAACTGGGAAAGTGGAAAATAAAGACGTGAAAGCTGGCGAGAGTTTAGCAGAGACATTACAGGAAAAAGAACTGAATGCTAAATTATTTCAATTGTGGATGTACAAGTATTTAGTGACGAAGGAATTGCAAAAATCCCCATCGGACAGAAAGGAATTCTTGAAAGATCTCGAATTAGGCCGTATCTCCTTGCAGCCCGGTATTATTTCTTTCCGAAATTTTAAAGATAAGTTAATCTCATCGTCCTTAGAATTTACGGAAGGCGAATCGGTAACCGAATTCGTGCAGGAATCGGAGAAATTAATTAAATATTGGGTGGAGTCTCTCATATCTTCCGATGAAGCCTTTGAAAAAACGGTCAATTTAGACCAATGTACTTACTGTGATTTTACCTCAATTTGCCATCGAAACGTGTAGTTTGATGAAAATGACTTAATTTTGCGCTTTAAATAAATTAACATGACATTTCAAGAAATCAACGATCGCATTATTGCTTTAGCTGCCCAAAAAGGCGGTCAAGGCGTATCCTTTAAATTTGCTTTTCCAGGCGGAATCATCGTCGTAGGTGCGGATGGAGCTGTATCAAATGAAAATTTAGATTCAGATTGCACCATCTCAACAACTGAGGAAACATTTACTTCGATCTTAAACGGCGAATTAAATTCGATGATGGCCGTAATGACGGGTAAGGTAAAAATCTCTGGCGATATGTCTGTCGCGATGAAGTTGACGAATTTACTGTAATACATGAATTTTAGCGACACGATTGTAGCCTTAGCGACGCCTGCAGGGGTAGGAGCGATCGGGGTGATACGTCTTTCAGGAGATCGAGCGATCGAAATCGTGAATGCCGTTTTTAAGCCCAAAGATCTTTCCACCCAAGCTTCTCATACGATTCATTATGGTCGTATTGAGTCTGCTGGTCGTGTCTATGACGAGGTAGTCGCTAGTTTATATATTGCTCCCCGTTCCTATACGAAGGAAAACGTGGTCGAAATTTCGTGCCACGGATCCCCTTTCATCCAAGAGAGTATCTTGCAATTGTTTGTAGAACAGGGGGCTCGCTTCGCTCGCCCCGGCGAATTCACCCAGCGTGCTTTCCTTAACGGAGCCTTCGACTTAGCCCAAGCAGAAGCCGTAGCTGACGTCATCGCCGCTGATTCTGCCGCAGCCCAAAATGCCGCTTTGCACCAACTGCGCGGTGGTTTTTCAAAAGAGTTAGCTGCTTTACGCGAGGAATTAATCCACTTCGCTTCTTTAATCGAACTCGAATTAGACTTTGGTGAGGAGGACGTGGAATTTGCGGATCGCAAAGATTTAGAAGCCTTAGTCAATCAATTATTAACGAATATTCGTCCATTGGTTTCCAGCTTTAGAGCCGGAAATGCGGTGAAGAATGGAGTTGCCACGGTAATTGTGGGTAAACCCAATGCAGGTAAATCGACCTTATTAAATGCCTTATTGAACGAGGATCGTGCTATTGTATCTGACATCGCTGGAACAACCCGCGATTCCCTAGAGGACGAGTGGACCTTAGGTGGAATTAAATTCCGTTTAGTGGATACAGCTGGTCTTCGCGAAACTTCAGATGTCATCGAAGCGCTTGGAGTGGAGAGAACGCAGGCTTGGGTTAAGAAAGCGCAAGTGGTTATTTACATGGCAGATGCTACTTCTGAAACGCCTGAAGGACTCGCGGCCGGCGTGGAAGCTTTAGGGGCTTTGGAAATCCCTGTGATAAAGTTGTTGAACAAAGTAGATCAGATTACTGATTTATCTGCATTTCAAACAGCCATCCCCGATTTAATCCCCATCTCAGCTAAAAACCGCGACGGACTAAACGACCTCGAATCTGCCTTGTTAAACGTAGTCGGATTAGATCAAGTAAGCACGAATGGCACTTTAGTGACGAATTTGCGTCATTACCAGCAGTTATTACAAACGCAAGAAACCTTAGAAGGTGTCCTTAACGCGTTGCAAACAGGCTTAACTGGCGATCTTATCGCGCAAGACCTTCGCTATGCCTTGCACCATTTAGGTGAGATTACTGGGCAGATATCGAATGACGATTTGCTGAAGAATATCTTTGGGAAGTTTTGTATCGGGAAATAGCTGAAGGCTATTTAAAGAGTAGAGATAAGAGAGTATAGAGTAGAGATGTAAATCATAGAGCAAAAGCACAAAGTTGGTATCGCCCGTGGCGATGCTATTTAGATTAGAGAGAGGAGAGTATAGAGTAGAGATATAAAGCAAAGACCAAAGTTCAAAGATCAAAGATGGAACCGCCTGCGGCGATGCTATTTTAGATTAGAGATAAGAGAGTATAGATAATAGATAGAGATTCCTACTTACCATTCGTAAAAAATATGTCGTAGGCCACTTTTAAGAATGGTAAGTAGAAATCGGCCATTTTCAAATGGGACTTCGAAATAGTTCAAGTTTTTCTAAAACAAATCACGAAACTGAAACCCGTTAGTCAGTCTTTCCTTACCCAGTTTCTGATACTCCGCCAGCGCCCACAGCACAAATTCCTTTAAGAAAAGGATATCCTCTTTCGCATAATCCGGCTGGTATTTCTTGATCAATTCATTCAATGGCTTGATATCGTTTAACGTCGAAGCATAGTCAGCTGCGTTACATTCATCATATAACACCACGCCACCTTCTGCATAAATAGCCTCCATTAAAGTGGCATAAGGACTTTCTTCAATCTTCTTAGATAACTTTTCGATCTTAGGG
>CAILUB010000057.1 GCA_903837305.1 uncultured Cytophagaceae bacterium | reverse complement strand
CAGCCTTTTATAAATTATCATGCGTTGATTTTATGCTCGTTAATCGAACAAAGTTGTTCTTCTAGTGTAATATTAATCTGGGAAATACCGTGTAGTTTATTTGATTTTATTTAATATCTAAGCTTGAGATTAGTTTGAATTAATTTAAAAAAGACTCATTTTTTGGCATTTTATATATATAAGAACTAAATTATATTACGTTTTTAATAAACCTCTGAACCACAATGAAGCGAATTATCGCTAATCCATATGCAATTCGTAACAACGCAATTCGAAAACCAATCGTAATACCCATGTGACCGACAGCTGATTTGAGCTCACTCTGGATACGCGATGCCTCTGACCAAAAGTCACTTAATGTTGAATATAGGGATCCAAAAGTCAAATTCTTTAACAATAGAGCAAGCCTTAACTTGTACGAAAATTGGTACAAGTGGATTTTGGATAGCCCATACAGAATCTGGCTTGGATTTTTAATCACTCGGTGCAGGTTAAGAAACTTAGCACTCCGCTTGATAAGTTCTACACCAGCTTCGCGATAAATATCCATGTCAGTTGTAGTCCCCCCGATAGAGCCAGCGTGACCACGAAAAAGGACGTACGGTACTTCTGTTAAGCATACTCTTTCAAAAAGCGAGGTTTGTACTAAAAACAAATACTCTGAATAAAGCGCAATTGGCGCTGAACATAACCTTTCAACTCCACCTATTCTTTTCCTAAGTAAGGAAGTATCAAATATTCCATAAAGAGGAATGATTTTTAGTTTACCTTTAAAATAATCTCCAAGGATTTGTGGGCCCGTCAGAATACATGTCGGACCCATGGTTAGCTTCGAAGTCCTCGGCATACATTCGCCCCAAATGGTCCTATACGAAGTATAAAGGCCAGATGGGAATTTATTGTCTGTCAAAAGTTGATGTGATACTTCAAGAAAATTGGGCTCATAACAATCATCATCGGCCAGCCAGGTGAAGTAGCGTCCCCTTGCGGCCTCGAGTAGCGAATTCATATTGCCAGCTTCTTGCAGATTTACTGGATAATTAATGAATCGCACCCTCGCATCATTAACGCCAAGCAAATCGCTAGACAGTTTTTCAAATTGATAATCATTACCGATAATTACCTCAAAATTATCATAAGTTTGATCAAGAATTGAAGATAATGTCTGACGCAGTAACTCTGGCCTATTGTAGGTAGTCACGCCAATGGAGAAAAATGGTTGTATCACGATAAATATTCAGTTTAGTAAAAAAAGTGTATGAATAGTACTGAAAAAATTCTTCTCCCTCAAAAAGTTCAAAGTTTCATTCTTTTGGCACTAATCAAGGTTATTTTATGTGCCACCTCAATCTGCTGATTCATTTGTAAACGTCCAAATCGTGTCTTTTAGTAAAATATGTGACTAAACTCGACTTGTCGAGATTAATTATTTTTTTCGCTGCGAATTTTCCCAAATGTATAAATGAAAAGTGGGAACTATATAAGTATTCACCTACGCAGGCCCCATCCATAGTTCCAGCAAGTTTTTTACCCGCATCGAAGAAATGCTCATCCAGGAAAGAGAAATTGTTATCCTCATCGGCAATAAGTTTTAGGAAGTAATCATTGTCATATCCACAAATGTATAACTTCTCGTAACCCATAAAAATTGCAATGGAAAGGGCCTTATAAGCTGTCAGAGGCCAATATCCCCTTGGTTTTGTGATGTCAGCCGTATTATTTGAAGTTTGATCCTCTATGTCACAAAACCCGAAGCACTTATTATAATCAGATAAGTTATTGTAATGTTCCATTGGTACGTATAAGTTCATTTTTGCGTTTCGAATGTGATTAATCATCTTTGTATATTTCTCTCCCACATCTAATTCCCAGGGGGATGGATTATTTAAGCTCTTAGGAAAGCAAAGCCTATCACTTAGAACATAGTGAGTCGGTGTGGCCACCTTAGAAAAGTCGGACATTAGATAGCCAT
>CAILUB010000056.1 GCA_903837305.1 uncultured Cytophagaceae bacterium | reverse complement strand
GGGACGATTTGTCTGGCATGAATATTAAATATCGTAGATGTCAGGATTTAGATTTTGGATTACGAATGAGTAATTTAGGTTATCCCCTTCTTAGGAAATCAGAAATTATTGCCTTTCATCACACTATTTCATACTATGATGATAAACGTCTGTGGATGGATTTTTTTAATGGGAATCAATTATTTCAAAAATCTGTATTATACAGGGATCACTTATTTAATCCTAAAATTTATCCTATTGTTTTTCGTGATATAACCTTAATATGTTTATTTATCTCAATAGTATTTTTTTTAGTTACATTTAATGTTTTATATCTAATATCCTATATTGTTTTACTTATTGTTAAAGCAATCTATAAGTATAGAAACGGTGTTAGCCGTTTTTTTTTAGTTAGGTTTGTTTATTATTTCATGTTAGATTTTTCATCATTATTGGGTTTTTTTCTTTTTTGGCCTAGTAATTTTAAGAAATTCAACATCCAACTTATTGATTAAAATATTTATAAATTCTACATTAAATTTTAAATCCTTTTACATTAAAATAATTTTACTTTATGGAGTTAAAAAATAAAGTGGTCGTTGTTACTGGGGCTGACGGATTTATTGGAAGTCATTTAGTGGAGGAATTAGTCTCATTGGGAGCTGATGTGCGTGCTATGGTATATTATAATTCATTCAATTCTTGGGGTTGGTTGGATACTCTTTCGGAAGAGGTTAAAAAGAAAATTACTGTTATTCCTGGTGATATTAGAGATACTTATGGAGTAAAGTCTTTAATAAATGGGGCTGATATAGTATTCCATTTAGCTGCCTTGATTACCATTCCTTTTAGTTATAATTCACCTAATTCATATGTTGATACTAATGTTTCAGGAACTTTAAATGTTTTACAGGCTTGTAAAGAGTATTCTGTAAGTCGGGTTCTTATCACCTCTACTTCTGAGGTTTATGGCACAGCTAAGTTTGTTCCAATAACTGAATTACATCCCAAACAACCTCAATCTCCCTATTCTGCAACAAAAATTGGAGCGGATAGTCTCGCAGATTCATTTTATAGAAGTTTTGATTTGCCAATTACAATAGTTAGGCCTTTTAACACATATGGGCCAAGGCAGTCTGCAAGAGCAATTATACCTACTATAATAACTCAATTATTGAATGGGTATGAAAAAATTAATTTAGGGGATTTAACACCTACTAGGGACTTTGTGTTTGTGAAAGATACTGTGGGTGGCTTTATTGAGATTGCTAAATCTGAGTCACTCATTGGGCAAGAATGCAATATTGCCACACAAAGTGAAATTTCAATGAAAGAATTAGCGGAAGAATTAATTAAACAAATAAATCCGAAAGCACAAATTATTTCTGATTTTGAACGAATACGACCTATTAAGTCTGAGGTTTTTAGATTGTTTGGATCAAACTTAAAGTTAATAGAAAATACAGGGTGGAAACAGAAGTATACTTTTGAGATGGGGATTAAGGAAACTATTTCATGGTTTTCAGAAAAAGGTAATTTGGTCAATTATAAGTCAGATAAATATAATATTTAAATAATGTCTAAACGTGCCGTAATTCTTGCCGGTGGAAAAGGAACAAGGTTAAAGCCTTATACAATTTCCTTACCTAAACCCCTTGTACCAATTGGCGAAACTCCTATTTTAGAAATAATAATTAAGCAGTTAGTTAATTTTGGCTTCACTCACATTACAATTACTTTAAATCATTTTGCTGATATTATTAAAGCGTATTTTGGTGATGGTGGAAAATTCGGAATAAAAATTGATTATTCTTTGGAATTAACCCCCTTAAGCACAATGGGGCCTTTAAAACTTATTAAGGATTTGCCTGAAAATTTTCTTGTGCTAAATGGTGATATTTTAACTGATTTGAATTTTGCGGATTTTTATGATTCTCATTGCACAAATAATAGTGGTTTTACTATAAGTGCTTATTCGAGAATTGATTCGGTAGAATATGGTGTATTAGTTGCTGATAGTAATTTTAATTTAATCGAATTTAAAGAGAAGCCTAAGAATACATATTTAGTGAGTATGGGTATTTATTGCGTAAACAGATCGAATTTAGAATTGATACCTGATAATACATTTTTTGGGTTTGACCATTTAATGTATAAGTTATTAGAGGTTAATCAACCAGCTAAAATTTATCAGTATGATGGGTATTGGTTAGACATCGGTAGACCTGATGATTATGAAAAAGCGATAAATGAGTTTGGGACAAAAAAATTCATTTAATGAATAAAATTCTAATTACTGGTTTGCATGGCTTTGTAGGCAAACATTTGTATAATTCTATTTCAAAATCAGATTTTGAGGTGATCAATTATGCAAAGGATATAGATTTGAGGTTGAAAGACTCTTTTTTAAATTTCCCCAAAGTTGATTTCATTGTTCACTTAGCTGCCAAAAGTTTTGTACCTGAAGCATTTGAAAATCCTCAAAATATTTATTCAAATAATATAAATATTACACTTAATGTATTAGAAAAAGCACGAAAAGATGGAGCTAGTGTGATTTTTTTGAGCACTTATGTTTATGGGGAACCTAATTATTTGCCAATTGATGAAATGCATGTAACTGCACCGCAAAATCCATATACTCAATCCAAACTTATATGTGAATCTTTGTTCGAGGCCTATTATCGAGATTTTGCTGTATCAAGTACTATATTTCGACCGTTTAATATTTATGGACCCGGTCAGAATTTGTCGTTTTTGATTCCAAGTTTATTTAGTCAATCTACTTCATCTTCAATTAAATTAAAAGATTCTCGGCCAAAAAGAGATTTTATACATGTTCAAGATGTTGTTGATGCAATTATTTTGTCAATTACCAGTTTTAGTACTGGGGTTAACATATTCAATTTAGGGTCTGGTAGTTCAGTTTCAATAGGGGAATTATGTTTAATAATTAAGGAATTAACTCAATCCAACGCAATTGTAGAATTTTCTAATGAATTTAGAAAAGGTGAGGTATTAGAAACGGTTGCCAATTGGTCAAAGTTTAATGAACATTCTGGTTGGAAACCTAAAATTGCGTTAATTGATGGGTTAAGTTTATATTTTTCTAAACTTGATGGATTATGAAAGTAGCTTATTTAGCTGGGGCAACAGATTTTCATGCAATGGATTGGTTAAAAAGTTGTTTAAAAGCCAACCCTGAAAAAAACGTTTATTTATTAACCGATTTAATCAAAAGTCAAGGATTTGAATCCTTTTCTGATGATCGCTTGTCCGTAATTAATTTAGTTGTACTCGATAAGTTATTACTCAGAAATCAAAGCTTTATTGCTCACAAATGGAGAAACTTGTTAAAATTTTTGGTATTGCCAATTCAAGCCTTAATTGTTTATCGGTTTAGTAAGAAATATCCAAATTTAATTTTTCATGCTCATTCTATGTATTATTTAGTAGTAGCAAGAATGGCTGGAGTTAAATATATAGGTACACCTGTTGGTAGTGATATTTTAATAAAGCCATTTACTTCTAAACTCTTTTATATTTTTGCAAATTATGGCATTAAAAATGCCATTCATATAACGGTGGACTCCAATGCCATGCTTGAATTATTAATTTCTAAATTTGACTACAAGAGGGGCGTGAGTGTTATTCAAAATGGAATTGACTTTGAAACAATATCCAATTGTAAATTTGATAAGATTAAAGAATCCAACGTAAACTATATTTATTCTATACGCGGTTTAGCACCAATATATCAAACAGAGGAATTGTTTTTAGCCAGAAATCAAACAATTCCTCAGATACCTATTTTTTTTTCGTACCCTTTTTCCGAAGTTGATTATGTCAAAAAAATCAATGAATTGTATTCTCCAAATGATATTGATTTAGGAAAGATAAGTAAAATTGAGATGTACGAAAAAATGAATCAGTCATTATTAGTTGTTTCTATACCCTATAGTGATTCTTCTCCTAGAAGTGTTTATGAAGCAATTTTTTGTGGGGCAATAGTAGCCGTCACTAATTCAAAATATTTAGAACAATTACCAATTTGTATGCTAGATCGCTTAATTATAATTGATCTTAATGATACTAATTGGCTAAGTGAAGCATGTAATAAAGCTCTTAAGCTAAGGTCTATTCCATTCAAGCCGTCAGAAGAGGCTATTTTAATGTTTGATCAATATAATTCTTATAAAACCCTTGAAAAAATTTATGCTAAGTTCATTGTATAAAATTTGTACTAATTGTGTGATGGACACATCAGACTCAAGAATTTCATTCGATGAGAATGGAGTATGTGATCATTGCAACGATTTTACAAATAATGTAAAACCCAATTGGAATGTTGGCATTAAAAGCAAAGAGGAATTAGCTAAAATTATTGCTAAAATCAAAAAGGAGGGAATTGGAAAAGATTTTGATTGTATTCTAGGATTAAGTGGTGGAGTAGACAGTTCCTATATGTTGCATTTGGCAGTAAAAGAATTTGGATTACGGCCACTTGTATTTCATGTTGATGGGGGATGGAATTCTGAACTTGCGGTTCATAATATACAAATGATGGTCGATAAATTGGGGCTTGATTTGTATACTGAAGTTATTAATTGGGAGGAAATGAAAGATTTTCAATTAGCTTTTTTTAAATCAGGCGTGCCACACATTGATATTCCCCAAGACCATGCGTTTGTAGCGACTCTTTATAATTTCGCATACAAATACAATATTAAGTATATATTAAATGGAGGTAATATTTCAACTGAATGTGTTAGAAACCCAATGGAATTTCTTTATTATGGAACCGATATGGCTCAAATCCATGATATTCAAGAGAAATTCGGATTGATTAAAATGGAAACCTATCCTTTTAGTTCTGTTTTAAGACACAAATTTTTCTTAAGATATATCAAAGGAGTAAAAGTGGTTAAAGCCTTGAATTATATGCCATATATTAAATCAGAGGCTTTGAGATTATTAGAGAAAGAATATGGTTGGAAGCCTTATCCCCAGAAGCATTTTGAATCTAGATTTACAAAATTCTATGAGGGATATTGGTTGCCCGAGAGATTTGGATTTGATACTAGACGGGTTCAGTTTTCTAGTTTAATTTTGACCGGGCAAATGCAAAGAGAAGATGCAATAGAAATTTTGAAAAAGCCTGCTTATAATTCTGAGACTATAGAAGAGGACTTTAATTATATCGCTACAAAATTAGGTATTACTAAATCTGAACTACAGACATACTTTAATTCTCCTAAAAAGTTTTACTGGGATTACAAGAACCAAGAGTGGCTATTTAATCTTGGCGCAAAATTTTTATGGTTTTTAGGAATTGAAAAATCGATAAAACGTTGATAACAATAATTGATTACGGTTCAGGGAATATTAGCGCGATAGCAAATATTTATGAAAGATTAAATATTCATTATAAGATTGCTACAGCTCCCAATGAATTAAGAGGTGCAGATAAACTTTTTTTGCCAGGTGTTGGAGCATTTGATGAAACTATGTTGCTCCTAATAAATAAAGGGTTCAAAGAAGTAATGGATGAAGAAGTGCTGAAGAATAAAGTTCCGATTTTCGGAATTTGTGTTGGGATGCAAGTGCTAGGGAATTCAAGTGATGAGGGGAAATTGCCAGGTTTAGGATATATTAATGGGGTGGTTAGAAAATTTAACGAGTCATTAATTATCGGTAAGCCCAAGCTTCCCCATATGGGATGGAATACAATTCAAGAAAAAAATAAAACATCTATACTTAGTGGAATTGATTTAGAAATTGGTTTTTATTTTCTGCATTCATATTATTTTGATTGCGTAAATATTTCAGATGTTGTTGCTACTACTAACTATGGGCAGGAATTTGCTTCAGTAGTTTGTAATTCAAATGTTTATGGTGTTCAATTCCACCCCGAGAAAAGTCATTCTAATGGGGTCAATTTGCTTAAAAACTTTGCAAACTTATAATGCTTAGATCTAGAATCACTCCCTGTCTGCTTGTTCATAAGAAAGGACTTGTAAAGACTGTTGAATTCAAGGAACCTAAATATGTAGGGGACCCGTTGAATGCGGTTAAAATTTTCAATGAAAAGGAGGTGGATGAGCTTATAATTTTAGATATAGATGCAACGATTGAAGGTCGTGGACCAGATTTTAATTTTATTAAAAATATTGCAATTGAATCTAGGATGCCATTATGTTATGGTGGTGGTATTACAACGGTAGAACAGGCTAAAAGAATTATAAGTCTTGGGGTAGAAAAAATTGCATTAAGTTCAGCAGCAATAGAAAATCCTCAATTATTAATAGAAATTGGAAATGCTGTAGGAGTTCAGAGTGTGGTAGTTGTACTTGATGTAAAAAAGAAAGGAATTTTTAAAAATTACGAAGTGTTTACTCACAATGGGAAACGACACATCGGCAAAAAATTGACCGATATTGTTTCAACGTTAAATAATATTGGTGTTGGTGAAATTGTCATAAATTCAATTGATGAGGACGGGAAAATGAATGGATATGACTTTAAGTTATTCGAATTGGTTAGGGAGCTAACATCATGTCCATTGACGATATTGGGAGGGGCAAGTAGTTTAGAGGATATTAAACAAGCAATATTTAAATATAAGACATTAGGTGTTGCCGCGGGTAGTATTTTTGTATTCAAAGGGAAGTATAAAGCGGTATTGATTAATTATCCTGATCGAATTACAAGAAATGAAATTTATTAACAATGAGACAAATAATACAATCTTTTAAAACAGGCGAAACAATTTTAGAGGAAATCCCTGCGCCTCAAATTAAAAGAGGTTCAGTATTGATTCAAACAACTCGATCACTAGTTTCATTAGGAACGGAAAGAATGCTAGTTGAATTTGGAAAGTCGAATTTGATTTCTAAAGCACGCCAGCAACCAGATAAAGTAAAACAGGTATTAGATAAAATCAAAACTGATGGTTTAATTCCCACTCTTGAAGCTGTTTTTAACAAATTGGAGCAGCCATTACCTTTAGGTTATTGTAATGTGGGTAAGATAATCGCTGTTGGAGATGGAGTTTCTGAATTTAAGGTTGGAGATAGAGTCGCTTCAAATGGTAATCACGCGGAATTCGTTTGTGTTCCTCAAAACTTGGTTGTCCATATTCCAGACAATGTAAGTGATGATGAGGGAACATTCACAGTTATTGGATCCATAGGTTTACAAGGAATAAGATTGGCATCTCCAACAATTGGTGAAACATTTGTAGTTATAGGTTTAGGATTAATAGGTTTAATTACAGCTCAATTATTAATAGCAAATGGTTGTGCTGTTATAGGAGTTGATATAGATGATTCGAAACTTTCTTTAGCAAAAAAATGGGGAGTAATTCCATTTGACCCCAAGGATGGAGATATAGTAAAATTTGTCGAATCATATACAAATAATATCGGAGCTGATGGTGTGATAATAACGGCATCATCTAAGGGGAATGAAATTATTTCTCAATCAGCAAAAATGAGTCGAAAACGCGGTAGAATAATTCTAGTTGGAGTGATTGGACTTGATTTGAGTAGAGCTGATTTTTATGAAAAAGAATTAACCTTTCAGGTATCGTGCTCTTATGGACCTGGCAGGTATGATGAAAGTTATGAACAAAAAGGGATTGATTATCCTATATCATATGTTAGATGGAGTGAGAAAAGAAACTTTGAAACTATATTAAAATCAATTGCGAACTCTTCTTTACAAGTTAATGAGTTAATTACTGATTTAGTACCATTAGAAGATTTTAAAGCAATTTATGGTTCGATTAGTTCTAGTAAATCTATAGCTTCAATAATAACTTATTCAGAACATGAAATTCTTACGCCATCAAATACCATAAAATTAAACTCAAATTCTTTTAGAGAGTCTAAGGGTATTATTGGAATAATTGGTGCTGGGAATTTCACTAAAATGACATTGCTACCAGCAATTTATAAATCTGGCGCATCATTAAAATATATAGCAAGTTCAGGTGGCGTAACCGGAACAGCACTTGCTAAAAAATATAACTTTTCATTTTCAACTACCGACTTTAAGGAAATAATTAATGATAATGATGTTGATTTAGTGATGATTACCACTAGACATAATCAACATGCTTCTATGGTCATAGAGAGTTTAGAAAAAAATAAGAATGTATTCGTAGAAAAGCCTCTTGCAATTAATCATTTTCAGCTTAATGAGGTGATTAAAGCCTATAGCAAATCCAATAAGAACACTTTAACAGTAGGGTTTAATAGACGCTTCTCTCCTCACTCTTTGAAAGTTAAGAGTTTATTAGATAATAGTCCTATCAATGTAATCGCAACTATGAATGCAGGGGCTATACCTCAAAATATATGGATACATGATATGAATGTTGGGGGAGGCAGAATTATAGGCGAGGCGTGTCATTTTATTGATTTAATTACATTTTTTACGGGTAGTAAAGTTGTATCTGTTTGTATGAATGCGATGGGAATTAATCCAAACGAGAATACAGATACAGCGACAATTTTACTTAAATATGAAAATGGATCTACCGGTACAATTAATTATTTTGCTAATGGGTCAAAAGAATATCCCAAAGAAAGGATTGAAGTGTATTCACAAGAGAGGACAATTGTAATTGATAATTTTAGGGCAACAACTGCATTTGGATTTAAAAACTTTAAAAAGCTGAAAACTTCACTTGATAAGGGCCATAAGAAACAATTTGAATTGCTTATCAATCAAGTAAAGACTGGTGGCCAATCACTTATTCCCATTAATGAAATAATTAATACAACTCAAGCCAGTTTTGCTGCTATAGATAGCTTAAAAAATGGCGCTTGGATTCAATTAGATTAGATATGATCGTCGATTTTATTGCAGGTGCAAGACCTAATTTCATGAAAATTGCGCCAATGATTAAAGCAATTTCAAAATACCCCTCTTCAAAAATAGAGTATCGATTAATTCATACTGGTCAACATTATGACCCAAATATGAGTGATACATTTTTTGAGCAATTAGGGATACCTGAACCCAATATAAATTTAGGTGCTGGAGGAGGAACACAGGCTGAGCAAACTTCAAAAATTATGGTCGGTTATGAGAAGTTGTTATTGACAAAGCCTTGTGATTTATGTATCGTTGTTGGAGATGTAACTTCAACTATGGCATGTTCAATTGTTGCCAAAAAACTAAACATTAAAGTTGCGCATGTTGAAGCAGGCATAAGGTCCGGTGATCTGACTATGCCTGAAGAAATTAATAGGATGGTAACGGATAGCATCAGCGATTATTTCTTCACGACTTCTGAAGTGGCCAATCAAAATTTAAAGGCTTTAGGTATTTCGGAAAACCATATATTTTTTGTGGGTAACACAATGATAGACTCTCTTTTAAGTAATTTACAGCGTTTTCAAAAGCCAAATATTTGGGATCAATGTGGTTTGCAAGATAAGAATTATATTGTTTTGACTCTCCATAGGCCGGCAAACGTAGACCAAGAGGCAAATTTGGAGTTACTAATAAATAAAATCATTGAGCACTCAAACAATTTATATTTAGTTTTTCCTGTACATCCACGAACACGTCAGGTCTTAAACCGATTACATATCTCAAACCCGAATTTAATATTAACAGATCCTTTACCCTATCTAGAGTTTAATTATTTGGTTAGTAAATCAATGGCAGTTGTAACTGATTCAGGTGGTATTACAGAGGAAACAACTATGCTTGGAATACCTTGTATGACGCTTCGGTCAAATACTGAAAGGCCAGAAACCGTTTCCATTGGTACAAATGAATTACTCGGAACCAACCCATCCGCATTAGAGCCGGCTATGAGAAAATTATTAGGTGGTCAATGGAAAAAAGGGGGGATTCCTCCATTATGGGATGGAAAAACCTCAGAGAGAATTATTGAGATACTTATAAAGCTTAATTTAGTATCGAAACTCTAAAAACTTATTATCGATTAGGTATATTTAATTTGTTTCGGGTAGCACTTTATAGAGTATTACTTAAAATAGGGGTTCACCCTGTTCAAAAAATTAAATCAAATCAAATCACCGGAGTTTTTTTTAGTAACCCACGAGAGGTGTTCTTGATCCCCAATAGTGATATATATTCATATAATAAATTAGTAAATGGGTTTTATCCATTTTCTGGTGAATATGTCTCATTTGGTGATGTTGCTCCAAATTGGCATAAAAATTATTTTAATAATCTTGAATCTAAATCTAATAATCTCGATTGGTGGAAAATATCTGATTTTGATTTAAACCTTGGAGATATTAAAACAGTATGGGAACTCTCCCGCTTCGACTGGGTCGTTCAGTTAGCAATTATTGCAGTTTCTGGAGATAAACATGCAATTAACTTGCTTAATTCGAGGCTAACTGATTGGATCAGTAATAATCCATATTATAAGGGGCTAAATTGGAAGTGTGGACAAGAGGCGTCTATAAGAGTATTGCACTTAATTTTAGCAGCGTTAATTTTAGACCAATCTAATAATTCTTCAAAACCATTAATATCATTAATCGAGGCACACATTAAAAGAATTGCTCCTACCATTTCTTATGCAATTGCTCAAAATAATAATCATGGCACATCTGAAGCCGCGGCATTATTTATTGGAGGGCATTTTTTGGTATTAAATGGATTGGTGAAATATGAAAAATATGAAACTTTAGGAAGAAAATGGTTGGAAAATAGAGCAATGAAGCTATTTTCCAATGACGGCTGCTTTAGCCAATATTCTGTTAATTATCATCGTTTGGCGCTAGATACGTATAGTTTATGCGAAACTTATAGGAAAATTAATAATTTAACTTCTTTTTCTAATTTGCTTCAAAATAAGATTAAAAAGGCTATCCAATGGTTAGAAATATTAACTGACCCTAATACTGGGGATGTCCCTAATATAGGTGCAAATGACGGTGCTCAGCTATTTAATATGTTTAATTTTGGATATCGTGATTATAGAAAAAGTGTCCAATGGGCTAATCTTGTATTTAACGATAGATTAATATATTCAATAACTGAAAATCAAGATAAAATCTTTAACCAACTTTGTATTAATGTTAATTCTGCTCGTAAGGATAATGCGATTCAAGAAGCTACATTAATGGGAAATGAAGACGGCTTTTTCATTTATAAGAAGAGAGATTTATTGCTAGTATTTAGGCGTCCCATATTTAAATTCAGGCCTAGTCATTCAGATGCAATGCATGTAGATTTATGGATAAATGGCGAAAATATTTTGCGTGATGGAGGGAGTTATTCTTATAACATATCTAATGAGAAAACTAGGTATTATAATGGAGTATCTTCACATAATAGTATACAATTTGATGTTAGAGATCAAATGCCAGTTCTGGGGAGATTTTTATTTGGATCATGGCTAAGAGAAGTTGAATTTAAATATGAAAATTCAAAAAAGGACTTCATTATTTCGTCGGCATACCTAGATCATTTAAAAGTATATCATAAGAGGGAACTAGTCATAAATAGGAATAGTTTAGTGGTTAAAGATCATTATTCTGGAGGTTATAAAACAGCAGAATTGAAATGGAGATTAAGTCCAAATAAATTTGAGTTTATTCATTCCGATAATAAAAGTAACGAGATTTTTATTGACATAAAAAAAAGGAAAATATTAGGGGATTATATTTGTAGTAATGAATATGAGTCAAGGTATTATTATTCCGAATCAAATTTGCCTGTTATTTCTAAAGAACTTAAGAAATCAGAAATTCAATTAACACATATTAACTGGTAATGAAATTACTTTATTTTCATCAACATTTTTCAACTCCAAAAGGGTCTACAGGTACTAGGTCTTATGAAATGGCCATTCGAAGTCTAAAAGATGGGCATGATGTTGTTATGGTTTGTGGGAGTTATAGCGGAGGCAATACTGGTTTAACAAATCCATTTAAGTGGGGCCGCAGAAGTGGGATAGTTGATGGAATAAAAATCATTGAGTTTAATTTATCGTATTCAAATAGTGATGGATTTGTCAAACGCGCTTTATTATTTCTAATGTATGCGTTTAGAAGCATTATCATTGCTCTTACTTATTCTTATGATGTTGTATTTGCAACAACAACTCCATTAACTGCTGGAATTCCTGGGATTTTTGCTAGATGGATCCGTGGTAAGACTTTTATATTCGAGGTTAGAGATTTATGGCCCGAATTACCTAAGGCAATGGGAGTAATTACTAACCCACTAGTATTGAATTTAATGGCATTATTGGAGTATGTTTCATATAAGTCTGCTCATCGATTAATAGGACTGTCTCCTGGGATATGTGAGGGTATCGCATCAAAAGGTATTTCAAAACAAAAAATTGTTCAAATTTCTAATGGTTGTGATTTAGAACTATTTGCTAATGAATCACAAGTGTGGCGACCTAAAGAAATTGATGAAAGTGATTTGATATTTATATACAGTGGTACACATGGAATTGCGAATGGATTAGATTCAGTATTGAATGCGGTCAGTGTATTAAATGAAAGAGGGCGATCAGGATATAAAATTATTTTAATTGGGAGTGGTCGAGAAAAACAAAGATTAATTAATAAGGCAAAAGCAGAATCATTGGATAACCATATTGTTTTTATGGAACCAGTTTCCAAAGAAAAGTTAGTTGGGTTATTGAAAGCGAGTGATGTGGGTCTACAAATATTAGCTGATGTTCCAGCGTTTTATTTTGGGACATCTCCAAATAAATTTTTTGATTACTTAGCAATTGGGCTTCCAGTATTAACAAATTATCCAGGATGGGTTGCAAATTTGATTGAACAGAATCAGTGTGGAGTTAGCTGTAGCCCAAGTGATTCTCTCAAATTTGCCGATAAAGTTGAATATTTGTTGGACAACAAACTCTTGCTTAAGAATATGGGAAGAAACGCAAGGCAGTTAGGAGAAAAAGAATTTGATCGAGGCCTTTTGTCGAATCATTGGGTAAATTGGGTTTTTCATGGCTCGAAAATTAATTGTAATGAATAATTTAATAATTGTGGGGTCTAGTGGTCATGGTAATGTTGTGGCTGAAATTGCAATTCAATCGGGCTACACAGTTAAATTTTGGGATGATGATTCATCAAAAATTAATCATGAGCATAAAATTGAAAAGAGAGATTTAGTTATTCCTGCAAATACTAATATATTTGTTGCAATTGGGGCAAATAAAATAAGAGAATTAATTTCGCTACAGTATCCCCAAGAAAGTTTTATTTTCTTATTTCATCCCCACTCATCTATTTCGAATAATGCTAAAATTGGTATAGGCACAGTAGTAATGTCAGGCGTAGTAGTAAATCATGGGGTACATGTGGGAGATCATTGTATACTAAATTCTGGAGCTATTATTGATCATGATTGTACTTTAGAGAAATATGTTCATGTATCGCCAAATGCAACTCTATGTGGAAATGTTAGTGTTGGGACAGGTACTTGGATAGGTGCTGGTGCCACTATAATACATGGAATTAACATAGGGAAAAATGTAACAATTGGAGCGGGAGCAGTTATTATAAATGATGTGCCTAACAATGCAACTGTTGTTGGAAATCCTGGAAAGGTAATTAAATACAGTTAGAGAATTATGAAATCAAAAATATGGCTTTCTAAGCCGCATAT
>CAILUB010000055.1 GCA_903837305.1 uncultured Cytophagaceae bacterium | reverse complement strand
CGGGCTCATAACCCGAAGGTCGGAGGTTCGATCCCTTCCCTCGCAACATAATCCCGCTCCCGATTTCATATCGAGAGCGGATTTTTTTTTATTGTAACTTTGCATTGTTAAAGCAGAACAAATTAATAGAAAGGCATGAAAGTAGGGTTTGTAAACATATTTGGTAGGCCAAACGCTGGTAAAAGCACTTTACTGAACGCCATTATGGGCGAGAAGATGGCTATTGTGTCCTCCAAAGTACAAACTACGCGCCATAGGATTAAGGCCTTTTTGAACAAGGTGGACGAATACCAAGTCATATTTTCAGACACTCCAGGGATCATTGATCCTAAATATAAGCTACATGAGAAGATGATGGGAGCAGTTAAATCGGCGTTGGAAGATGCTGATTTAGGATTATTGATGGTAGATGTGAGAGATGATTTTGACGAAATAGACGCCATGTTTAGTGCGTTAAAGCTAAAAGTGCCCTGTATTGTGGTGATGAATAAATCCGACTTAGCTGTTGCTGGTAGGGTAAAAGAAGCAAACACTTATTTTAGTGCAAAACCGTATTGTACAAAAATTATTTCTATCAGTGCATTGAATATCAGTGATATAGATAGGTTAATGAAAGTTATTCTTGAACTTATTCCTGAGGGAGGACATCCGTTTTTTGATCAGGAGGATTTAAGTGATATGCCTACTAAGTTCTTTGTGAGCGAGATGATCCGTGAAAAGATATACCAATTGTTTGGGGAGGAAATTCCTTACCATACAGCTGTTTTGGTAAATTCGTTTAAGGAACAACCACTTCTAACTAAAATACAGGCCGATATTGTAGTAAATAGAGAGACACAGAAGGCGATTATTATAGGACAGGGAGGTAAGATGATTAAGGAGATAGGTAGTTTAGCAAGAAAGGATATTGAAGCCTTTATAGGTGCAAAGGTTTACTTGGAGCTGTTCGTTAAAGTGAAGCCTAAGTGGAGAGACAACGACACTAAGTTAAAAGAATTTGGGTATTAATAGTAATTAAAAGTTATTGCATTTAATGTATTGATTATTAATTAATTAAGATAGTTTATTTGAATATTAAATTAAGATTATTATGAGTTATACAGTGGCTATTGTTGGAAGGCCTAACGTAGGGAAAAGCACTTTGTTTAACCGTTTCTTGGAAGAGCGTAAAGCAATTGTAGATGATATTAGCGGTGTTACAAGAGACCGTCAATATGGTATTACCGATTGGAATGGAAAGTCCTTTAATGTAATTGATACAGGTGGTTTCGTGCCTGATTCTAAGGATATGTTCGAAACTGAAATTAGAAAGCAAGTTAGAATTGCTATTGATGAAGCAAATGCCATTGTTTTTATGGTAGATGCTGCAGTTGGATTAACAGATTTAGATGCTGCAATGGCTGATATGCTTAGAAGAAGTGTTAAGCCTGTGTATGTTTGTGTAAACAAAGTAGACAATTCAACTAGGGCTTTGGAAGGTACAGAGTTCTACGGAATGGGCTTTGAACACAATTTCTTCGTGAGTGCTATTTCAGGTAGTGGCACTGGAGAGTTATTGGACGCCATCACCGATGGTATGAAGGACGAACCTGTAAAAGTAATAGATGAAGACCTTCCAGAAGGTGCTGAACCAGAAGAAGTTCCCGCTATTCCTAAAATTGCTATCATCGGGCAACCGAATGTGGGCAAGTCTTCTTTGTTAAATGCAATGATTGGACAAGACAGAACAATTGTAAGTGATATTGCAGGTACCACACGCGATACCATTCATACT
>CAILUB010000054.1 GCA_903837305.1 uncultured Cytophagaceae bacterium | reverse complement strand
TTCGAACGCTTCACCGCAGGCTTAACCAAAAATCACATGAAAAAGACTTTATCAATTAACATTGCTGGATTTGTCTTCCACATCGAAGAGGATGCCTATGCAACCTTAGACGCTTATTTAAAATCGATACATGCCTATTTTGCCTCTTTCGAAGGATCAAAAGAGATCATTGCAGATATCGAGTCGAGTATCGCCGAGAAGTTTTGGAACATCCGTGAAACAGAGAAAGTAGAAGCTATCTCCCAAACTCATGTCGATACCTTAATCGCTTCTTTAGGAACAGTGGCTGATTTCAAGCAAGTGGAAGAAGAGGACGACAAGAGGGAAGCATATAAGGTACCTACATCTGAAGCTGGTCCTAAGGTGTTCCGTCGCGATATTACTCGTAAGCAACTAGGTGGAGTAGCGGCTGGAATTGCACGCTATTTTCAAGTGGACCCGATCTGGGTTCGGTTGATTTTATTAGTGTTGCTTAGTGCAAGTTTCCCCTTGTTTCATGTAGGAAATATTATTTTCTGGGCTTATATCATTCTTTGGGCTGCCATTCCGGGTGAAATGAATCCGGATGATGATAAGTCGTATCGTAAGTTTTACCGCGATCCTGAGAAAAAAGTGATTGGTGGTGTGATGGCTGGTATCGCCGCTTATACTGGATGGGATGTAGGTTTATTGCGTGTTTTGGCTGTTTTATCCGTGGGTCTTTTTGGTTCTGGAGTCATTGCCTATCTCGTTATATTAGTGATTACCCCAGAGGCTAAAACAATGAAGGATAAGATGGAGATGACGGGCGAACCGATCACGTTGGAAAATATCGAAAACAACATTAAGAAAAGTATACAGCCGAATGAGACGGAGGAAAATGGCTTAACGAAAGTATTGTTATTCCCTTTTCGGATTTTCGCCACCGTTTTCTCTGCCTTGAAAGGGCCATTGAATATAATTAGATGGATCATACAAATCTTTTTAGGGATCATATTGTCGATTTTAGGAATGGCATTTATTATCGCTTTGGTCGCTTTATGTACGGTTGGATTTACGGGAATTGATCAAGGGCAGCTTGTCCATATGGGTCCATTGCCACTTTATCTAATCGCGAAAGATCTTCCATTCTGGACAGTTCCGGCTTTGGTTTTGGCTTTATTACCTCTATTTGTTTCGATCGCCATCGCAGGAGTTTCGTTATTAGCTAATCGTAAGTTTTACAACAAGACCTATAAGATTGTTTCGACTACTATGGTGATTGTAGGGTGGATTGGGTTATTTGCAGCCGTTCCTTTTGTGGGGCGTAATTTCCAGCGTACAGCATCCTACAATGAGGTGAAAGATATCGCTGTTTCAGATTCTACAACTTATGTTTTAGATATTGACAAAAAAGATAACGAGACGATCTGGCAAATGATGCTGGGGGAGAAAGTAGAGCAATTTACGTTTGACTTTGAAGAGGAGGAGGATAACTTCGATTTTAATGAGGAACGCTTTAATCGTACTAACATTGAGATCGAGGGATATGATGGGAAGACAATTCAAGTAATTACCTATGCTAAATC
>CAILUB010000053.1 GCA_903837305.1 uncultured Cytophagaceae bacterium | reverse complement strand
TTATGATCAAATGGCCGCTAATCAAGAAGGCGGAAAAACAAAGCCAAATCCTGGTGGACGCGCAGGTTTTGCTGCGAATGAGCGAATGAATCATGATTATTTTTCGGATATCAAGGTGACGACGGATAACATTAAGACGTTCGTTTTTGCTGACGGAAGAGTTCATACAGGAGTTTGGTGTATGTGGACTGGTAAAGGGAAGTATACTAATAAAGAAATTTCGGCTCCATTACATCTTGCCTTTATTTGGGAAGGCGATAAAATCGTTACTGAATACCGCTATTTTGACCCGGCTGCTTTATATGCCGAAGTTGCAGCATCTCAAAAGAAATAATTCACCTATTTAAACCATAATCAACATGAAAAAAGTATTCTTATCCCTACTTGTACTGGCAACGATGTTTGCTTGTAATGCACCAGAAAAAAAGGCTGATGTGGCGAGTTCTGAAGATATGGAAGGCGGAAGCTACGTTTCTTTAGACGATAAAACAGCTAAAGTCAAGCAAATGATTGAGGCGTATATGAAAAATGATACGACTGTTGCGCACGATTTAGTGGCTGATACTCTTAAGTTGTATGACGGATTCGAAGGTCGTGTGGATAGCCTGAATAATTTAGTGGCCAGCCCAGGTGGCCGCACGGAGTTTATCAAATCAGATTTGTATACGCATTCTATTTTCAGTGATATTACCGTGACTTTGAGACCAGGTGATCTTAAGACTTTCACTGGAAATAATGGTCAAGTAGCTACAGGCTATTGGGGTATTTGGAAAGGCAAAGGGAAATACTCCAATGCGGAAACGAAGGTGCCTCTTCATATGATCTTATGGTGGAAAGGCGATAAAATCGTTCAAATGTACCGCATTTTTGATCCGACTACTTTGAAGGCTGAAGTGGCAGCTTCACAAAAGAAATAAAGTCATTGGTTTAAGGTTTGAGACAAAAAGGGGGGCATTTATTGCCCCCCTTTTTTATAATACCTTGTTTGTATCTGTCGTAAATATGCGCGTACTCACCGTGTAAGTTCCGCCGTTCGGATCTTTGTATTTCAGGTCCATATAAAAGGCTTGGTATCCTTTCTTTACAAAGGGGATGGTATACTTAGCGGTTGATCCTTCTAATTTAACTCGGCGTGTTAGCCATAAATTATTGCGAAAATCTCGATCCGCAGAGGTAGTCGCCCAAATCGCCGCCTCAACTAACTCCTCTGGTTTTGCTTGCACGGTTAACTCAAATCCGTCTTTTCTTTTCTCCACATTCCAAGTACTTATGGGATATTCTTTGTTTTGTAAAGTCAGGCCAAAGAAGGCGCTCAATCCTTCCAGCGCCTGTTTTCCTCCCGCTAAATCGTGGCCTGCGTTTGGCACATAATGGATTAAATTTTTACCAGGGATTTGGCCAAAATAATGTTTAATAGCATCCGCCGTCCAATACGGATCGTTTGTTGCCACAAAAATCATCTTAGGAACCGTCAGCTTTGTCCGATAAGAATAAGGGTCAATCATGGCGGTGATTGCCTTGCCGTCTGGCGATTCTGTGCTTTGTGGGATACCGATTTTAACGTAATCCTCTATCTGATCGCTGTATTCTCCATAGGTTTCAAACTGGTAGCTCAAGGTTTTAGGCATGTTCAACATATCAATCACCATAGGCCCGATCGCCTTCACGCGCTTGTCATCAATCGCACTCGAAAGCCAAGTTGTCCAACCGCGTTTAGAAGCTCCTGAAATCACAAAATTGTTGATTTTGTGCTTCGTTTGTTGTGCCACAATTTCTTGAACTGCATCCATTCCTTTCACCGCTGATTTCACCATGGGAAACAATAATGGCCACGAATAATCTTTATCTTTTCGGAATTCATTTAGGGTATAGGTGATTAATTCATCCTCCGTTTTTCCATCAAAAAAGGGCTGGTTAGGCACTTGCTTAATGAGCGCAACTACGGCTTTGTTTTTGATAGCGATAGTTCCTAAAGCTGGCCATAACTTGTCGTCTTTACTCCAGTTTGGTAGTTCGTCTTTGTTGCTTCCCCCCGTTATAAAAAAAAGCGCGCCATCATATTGCACGGTTCCAGGGATGATAATGGTGAGCTGGTGCGTCCATTTGATGCCGCGCCATTTTTGGGAGGTTAGTAATACCTGATACGCTTTAGTACTACCAAGACTAGCGGAATCTTTTAATTCCCAAGAGTAGTTTGCGTCGCCATTGGTTAGATAGCTTTTTAGTGCGTTTTCTGGTGTGATTTTAGTTTGTGAAAATCCCAGAATAGGAATCAAAAGGAAGGTGATTCCGGCGAATAGATTTTTCATAGTTAGATTATATAGTTTTGGTAAATATAAAAAAGAAATTGGATTAGCTATATTATGTACATATATTTGTACACAAAATTGTACATTATGTTAACGACCACCTTATCCGATTTTAGAAAAGACATTAAAAGCTACTTCGATCGTGTGACCGAAAGCTTTGATACGCTTATTATTAATCGTGGGAAAGATACGGGGGTAGTGATTATGTCTTTAGAGGAATATAATTCGCTAAGAAGTACACAGCATGAATTGTCCTCTCGCAAGAATCAACAACGATTAGACGAATCTATCGAATCATTAAAAGCAGGCAAGAAAGTATACAAGGACCTCGCTGAATAATGAAAATTGTATTCACGGAGCTTTCTTGGGAGGACTATCTGTATTGGCAGAAAATTGATAAGCACAAAATCAAGCGGATCAATGAGCTGGTTAAGGACATTTCTCGAAATCCATTTGATGGAATTGGGAAACAGGAAGCACTAAAATTTAATTATGCTGGATTTTGGTCGAGAAGAATTGACGAAGAACATCGATTGATTTATCGAATTGTAGATGATGAAATCCAAATCGTGAAATGTCGTTTTCATTACGACTAATTTATAAACTTCACATTCAATCCCACATACCAAGTTCGGCCATCTGCTGGTAAAATTCCCGGGCCTGGATAGCCTCCAGATCTTCTGGTAAAGTAGCGCGCATCTGTTACGTTATTCACCCCAAATTTCAGCTGGGCATATTTTTTAAACTTGTATGATCCCGAGATATCTTGTACTTGATAGGACGGAATTAATCCAGTTGTCGCTGCGGCATTAGGGGTAAACGTGTTGCTCGCGTCAGCAAAGGCTTGACCGATATCGCTGATTTGCCAGCTAAGAGATAGGCCTTTTTTCGAATAGGTAATTCCGTAACGATTGATTTTCTCTGGGGCATTTTCTACTGTTTTGCCAGCTAAATTCCCTTCCACAATTTTGCCGTTTACGACAGAGGTCGTTTTGAAGTCAAGATAGCGCGCTTGAATAGTAGCGATAGAGGCAAACATGGAGATATTACCGATTCTTGCACCTTTTAACCACGCAGTGGTAGGGCTAAATTCGATGTAGGCCTCTGCACCTTTGGAAACCGAATGACCTAGATTCGTGCGGTATTGGTAGATTTTTCCTTCGCTATTTGTGCGTGAAATGGTCCCAACTCGGTTATCGTAATCGAGGTGAAAATAGTCGATATCAAAAGTCAAGTAATTCCCCAGTTCTCCTCGATAGCCTAGGTCGAAATTGAAACCTTTGGCATCCGATAGGTTCGGGTCAATCACGTCTGTGGTCGCTGGTGGTAATAGATCTGAAGCTAAAACGGGGCGATAGGCTTGTGCGATGTTACTATACAATTTTGTGTTTGTACTTACTTTGTATTCTGCTCCAGCGCCTAGTAAAATGAATGATCGTCCTCGGCTACTCGGTGTAGCAGCTGTATTAAGTCCAGATTGTCCCATCATGTGGGTTTCGATTTGTTCCAAACGGGCACCTAAGGTCACTAGCAAACGATCTGATGGCCTTAGAATCGTCTCTGCAAAAGCAGCGTAATTGGTATTATGGAAGACCAAATCCCGAGTATACAATCCTTGAATGTCAAAGTCCATTCCGCTTCCATTGCTACCCACACCTAATTGCTTGCGCTTGATTTCGCCGCTGAAATAGCGAAAACCTGTGGCCACCGTATTCTTCCAAGACCCTAGCCGATAGTTTACTAGATAGCGCAATTCCATACCGTTTGTTTGGTAATAATCTCGGTCTACTTGTCTGTTTCCCATAAGGTCAACCTCAGTGATGGCCTTTGTGAAACCCACGGAATTTCTTTCAGCCGTCGTCCCAAAATACTTCAAACTCAGTTTCGATTCTGTATTAATGACATAGTCCGCCGTTAATGCATAGATGAACCAGGGGTTGCTAAACCAGTTTCTAGTGCGCTTACTTTGCTGAGCGTTTTGGGCAAATTCGGAATCGGTTAAACCGCCGGCTTGTTGACTTTGGGTGTACATGTAAGTCAGTTGGGCTCCTAATTTTAGTTTGTTCGATAGGGCATAAGATACCTCTGCATGCGAGTGGTCTGTGTTAAAATAGGAGTTCTGGCGCCATCCATTTCCTACTCTTTTTTGGTAGTAGGTGGTATAACTTAAACGTCCTGCGGTTCCGCCCACGTAATTAAAGGAGCTGAATAGGCCATTGTTTCCGGTGGTGTTTTGGCTTTCTACTACTAGTTTCGTAGACAGATCAGGTTTGCGAAGGACAAAGTTCATGAGTCCACCAAATTGCGGCCCATACTGTAGAGAGCTCGCCCCGCGAATAATTTCAATGCGGTCCACCACTTCCATCGGTGGGGTGTAATAGGCCTCTGGATAACCCATCGGGTC
>CAILUB010000052.1 GCA_903837305.1 uncultured Cytophagaceae bacterium | reverse complement strand
TAAGGTTTGGATCACTTTAGAGACGTCGAAGTTTCCACCTGGATTACTTTTGATTTCCTCTGAGGTCAAGCGTTGAACGCTGAGTGGAGATTCTAAGGTCGCTGCTTTAGCGGTGCGGCGGTTTTGTGTAACGACTACTTCACTTAATTGTTGATTAGAGGGTAATAATTCGATGTTCAAAAAATTCTCATTACCCGCGTTGATGATCACGTTAAAAGCCGTGTATTTCTCGTAGCCTACTGCAGAAAAGGAAATGTTGTATGTTTTTAGGGCCAAACCTGTTAAACGAAACGCCCCTTTATCATCTGCATTAACGCCTTTTGTAGATCCATCGAGCGTTACAGAAACTCCAGTGATGGGTTTTTGGGTTAGTTGATCGACGATTTTTCCGGAAATACGGCCGTTATTTTGGGCCAAAACCGAAAAAGAAAAAAGAAGTAGTAATAGGGCTTGTTTCATTTTTGCTAAACACAAAAGTGACTACTTTTGTTTCATTTTAGGGTAAAATCAAAACTTTCTGAGTCACTGAACCTGAAGCGGAATCGTATTTCAACAAGTAATTCCCCGCCCCTGGAAGGGGTGCAGGAATGCGCAAGGTTTCCCCGGCATCGACCGAAATCGAACTACCTAAAGCCCGACCTGAAAGGTCAAACCAGTGTAATGCTCCTGCATTTTTCACTCGAATATTGATAAGCGATGAAGCAGGGTTAGGCCACACATACAATTCCTCTGAGGGTAGGATGATGTCAGAGGTGTTTTGGAACAATTGAACTCCGCCGGAGGCAAGGCCTACAACGATGTCGACTTTGCCATCGCGGTTGAAATCGGCGGTAGATATTTGGGCATTTTGTCCTACTAGAAATGGTAAACGCTGCACTTCAAGACCTAAACCGGAGACATAGACAGATCCAGAAGCGTCGAGGGTGATTCGCTCGGCTTTCCCATCACCCGTCACATCCGCATAGGCAATGCCCTTAAATAGGGTCTCAATTCGCTGGTACGGTTTGGACAAATCCGACCAATCATATACCCGTGTTCCGCCTAAATAATCCAAGACCACGAGTTCAAGTTTTCCATCTTGGTTCGTATCATAAAGCCGAGGAGTCTCGCGAACACTAACCACGTTTAAAGGTTTTTCGTCGCCCAAAAGGCCTGAGGCATAAACGCGGTAATAGGCAACGGAACTTTTCAAATAATACAGCATCAGGCGGCCATTCACCACTTGCAATTGAATAGTTGCAGCTCCGGTCAATGACAGAAAATTCCGAGATTTCAAGGTAAGCGTTCCGTTTACATTTTCATATAACGTGACCGCATTACTTCCAATCAGTAAATCCAGATCTCCATCACCTTCCACATCAAAGAAAACAGGCGAGGCATTTTCTCCTACGTCGATCATTTCTTCTTGCAAAAAGGCTTTGGTTTTTAACACCAAAGCGCCATTTTCAGACCGGTAATAAGATGCCGTTTCCAAAGCCTGATTCAAGTCAGGTAAATGTGAAGAGGCAATCAAATCCAAGGCCCCATCGCCGTCTAAATCGATGGGTGACCCACTGGCTAGAGAAGGAACGGTATGAGGCGCTCCAGCAGGAAAATTATAGTCTGCATTGCGGAACTTCGGTTTCGCACGAGTCCCCTCGTTTTTCATAAATAAAAAGCTAGAACAATTCACATGTCCTACAATCAGATCATAAATACCATTTTTATCCGGATCCCAAAGCGCTAGCGTACTTCCGGCATGTTGCACTGCTGCCGTAGACTGAGTACTTAAAACAGATTCCGGAACCACCCCAAACGTAATATCTTGGCAATCATTCAAATAAAAATTGCCCCAATTCTGAGACTTGGTGACGTATTTCAAATCTCCCGTATTCTCATAATACGTGATAAAATGCCCTGCTGATTCAAAGGCGAGCACATCTAAATCTCCATCCCCGTCGATATCCGCAATGGCGGGAATATCCGAAGCGCTCACGTAGATATTAATGAGGCCATTTAGGCCCGTTGATTTCAAAGTACCGAGTGATTTAGGAAAGTTATTGCCTAGGTTCGGGTAAACTTGAATCCCCCCAGGAGTCGAAGTGAAAAGGTCTTTGTCTCCATCTCCATCGTAATCCAACAAATTCATCCAGTTTTCGATGAGGGGAAAACGTTTTTGATAGCCGGGAGAATAGGTAAAACTACCGTTAGCGTTTCTTAAAAAAGTCTTGAGGTGTTGTGCACTTCGATCAAAAACGACGAGATCTTCGCGCGCATCGCCATCGAGGTCAATGGGGAAAAATTGCACTGAATTAATTCCGCCAGCCCAAGGATTTTTTAATCCAGAAACGGGAAGATTGGTGATTTGGTCAAAGGAAATCTGCTGCGCTTTCAAATGAAATGCAAAACAAAAAATCAAAAATATCCACCTGGATTTCCTCATTGAATCAAAGATAGCAACGACCTAGAACAAATAACTTAAATGGATAGAAAATCGGCCAATTACTACTTTTTTGATTTTAAGTCTGCCTCATATATTTCTTGGCAATGTGCAGAGCAAAAAGAAACTATTTGATTTCCATATACCTTTGTGCTATAAACATCTTCAGGAATTAAACTCATTCGACATATAGGGTCAAATACCTTTTTAGATTTTTTGCGCACTTCTAACTTCGATTTTCCTGTTATAAAACCTGCCGCTGGGTCCCATTTATCATATTCAATTGACCTTGCAATCCGTTTTGCTTCAATCTCTCCTCTTAATTTACTTACTAAAAATAACGCTCCATCTATACCAGCGGAGACCCCAGCTGTTGTTAACATCTTGCCATCTAATACAAAACGAACATCTTCAATAATAGTCGATTTAGGGGCGGCATCGTGAAGGATATTTGTAGCACCCCAATGAGTCGTTACATTTTTATTATCCAAAACTCCCGCTTTGGCATAAAAAAGAGCCCCAGTACAAACAGACATAGCTATAATTGATTTATCATGAATTTTTTTTATCCAATTAACCGTTTTCGGATTGCTCGTAGATCGAAGAATTGATTCTCCATCTGCTCCAGGAATTACTAAAATATCCACTTCAGGTGATGTTTCAATCGTATAGTCTGGAAGAATATTCATTGATTTTTGCATTGAATATAATCTGCCGGTATCAGCTGCGACAGTAAATACGCGCATATTACTTGTATTCGCAAAAACTTCCAATGGACCCGCAAAATCCAACAGCTCTACTCCTGGATACAAGAAAATGGCCACGTTTAACTTTGTCGTATCCTTTTGTGCCTGTAACAAAAAAGAATGAATGAATAGAAATAATACAATTAAGACTCTCATATGTTTATTTTGAAATAACTTGAACCACTTGATTTACCTCCTCCTTAACCGCCTCGTAAGCAATGATCCAGGATTTTCCACCCCAAATAATCGCTGGATAAGAGCAATCAAAGGCAGGGTCTGAAACATAGGATTTGGTCAGTTTTCCAGACAAATCCTTTACGACGAAGCCAATTTGCTTGTAATAACGATCGCCCTCTTGCTTGATTTCGGCGAAAACGAGTGCCGTTTCTCCTTTCGGATTCGAGGCTAACTGAGGCATCCTGATTTTTTCACCAGGTAAATGGAGAATCATCTTTTTAGATCCTTGATACGCCCATTTTACGCCAGAAGAACCCTCTGCGCCGGTATACCAAGCGGCTTCTAGGCCTTTTGACCCACGAACTAAAGATGGACCTGCGTGAGGACACGCATTTACTTTCCAGTGATCTTCATACAAGGGTACTGATTCTGAATAGGTTTTGCCAAAATCATTGGAATGAATGTAACCCATATCGCGTTCTCCTTTATCGTTCAGATCGCGGTAAATCACATCAACATTTCCTTTTGTATCAGCTAAGGCATCAATCCGGCAACATTCGCAGGTTTGTTTGTCGAGAATTTTCATGTCCCCAAAACCTAAACCAGGCGCAGTAGAAGCCGTAACCAGCGTCCGGCCTTTTGGCCCTACTTTCACATCTAACCAATACGCGCCCACCTGACCATTCGGCAGAGAAATGATCTTCCCAAACGAGTGGCTCAGTCCTGCCGCGGTATCTTGGTGAATGTGTTGTGGTTTTTGCCAAACCCCATTCACCTCCATCGCATACAGCAAATCTCCATTAAATCGAGACGCTGCTGTAGGGCGATTCATCTCATACAAAAGGATACACGTGCCATCCGCTTTATAGGCCAGTTTAGGCATCCCCTCTGCATGAGTTGACGCTTTTTTATCAATAGGGACCTGCTCAGCAGGCCCCTGATTGACTTTTCGAAAGAACAAAACCCCATTGGCTGATTTCTCTACCCAAGATAGAACGACATCGCCGTTTGATTTCAGTGCAAAAGAGGGGTCTAACGCCTGATTAGCAGGATTAGACACCGTTTGCGCGAAAGAGACGTGCGCAAAGAAACCGAGCAAAAGGATTAATTTTTTCAT
>CAILUB010000051.1 GCA_903837305.1 uncultured Cytophagaceae bacterium | reverse complement strand
GGACTCATTTCCTTCGGACTTCGGACTCATTCCCTTCGGACTAATCCCCTCCGGACTTCGGACTACCTCCCTACGGACTTATCCCCTCCGGACTTCGGACTCATTCCCTTCGGACTCATTGCCTCACGGCGCCAGAGTGGCTATAAATTGGGTAAATAAAATGCGTAAAAATTGCGTACGATGAGTGAATGTAGGCAATTTGATGGCTTGCATCGAGCGCACAACGAAGATTTCCGTAGGGCTCGTGAAGTTCCAATCTTGGGGAAAATCGAGTTGTAGGTTGGTTGCAGATTGATAAACGTTCTGTTCTGCCTTGACAATCGTCTGCTTAGAAGTCTTCTCCGTCTTTACTGCTCCTGTTTCTACTGCGAACAGTGAAATAGGCTTAGCCACGAGCCAAAATAGCACGGGGATAAACAGAATGAGATGAGATATTTTAACTTTTCTTTGCATTGTGGGTAGCAAAAATAGGATATTTTTCTTAGAAATCAATTCTACGGGTAATTTTCGTAATTTTGGAGCGTTAAAACCGCCACATGTTTTCATACACAGAACCAGCTTATGTCCGCGCCTTCATTCAATCTGCCCTCCGGGAAGATATAGGTGAAGGTGATCACACCTCTCTTGCCACGGTCCCAGCAGATGCAGTGGGTACTGCGGAATTAAAAGTAAAGGATCGAGGCGTGCTAGCTGGAGTAGAACTGGCTCAGGCTATATTTACAGAAGTAGATGCCTCATTACAGGTTCAGATTTTTATCACGGATGGAGCTTGGATCGAGCCAGGACAAGTTGTTTTAGAAGTAAGCGGATCCTCTCAATCCATTTTAAGAGCAGAGCGTTTAGTCCTGAATTGCATGCAACGGATGTCTGGAATTGCGACCTACACACGTTCTTTGGTTTACATCTTAGAAGGAACCCGAGCTAAATTATTGGATACGAGAAAGACAACTCCTAACTTTCGTTTGGCAGAAAAATGGGCCTGCAAAATAGGTGGAGCGGTAAATCACCGCTACGGTTTGTTCGATATGATCTTGATAAAGGATAATCACGTGGATTTTGCGGGGGGAATTAAAGCAGCTTTAGACAAAGCGTTCAGCTATAATAAGACCTTAGCGAAACCGATTGATGTCATGATCGAGGTGAGAAATGAATCTGAATTAGATGAAGTACTAGCGATAGGCGGAGTAAAACGGATTATGTTAGATAATTTTACACCGGATCGCCTCCGCGATGCAATTCGCAAAATTAACGGACGCTTCCCTACCGAAGCTTCTGGTGGTATCAACGAAAAAACACTTCGCGCCTATGGCGAAACCGGGGTCGATTATATTTCTGTGGGGGCTTTAACCCACCAGGTAAAGAGTTTAGATTTAAGTCTGAAAGCGAAATGAATTTAACTGAAGAAGCAACTGCAGTGGGCTACATCGCCCGTTCTACCCCGAAAGGAGTTGAATTAATCACTGAAATCCAACGTTTGAAGAAGGAGAAAAATGCGGTGATTTTGGCACATTACTATGTGGATGGCGAAATCCAAGAATTAGCCGATTACGTAGGCGATAGCTTAGGTTTATCCCAGGCAGCAGAAAAAACAGAGGCGGATTTAATCGTCTTCTGTGGCGTTCATTTCATGGGCGAAACGGCGAAAATCTTAAATCCCACGAAGAAAGTCGTAGTTCCTGATTTCAACGCAGGTTGCTCGCTTGCTGACTCAGTTCCGGTAGCAGAATTTGCGGCTTTGAAAGCAAAGCACCCGAACGCTGTTGTGGTTTCCTATATTAACTGTTCAGCCGATATCAAGGCGATGACGGACATCATTTGTACTTCCTCTAATGCGGTTCAAATCGTAGAGTCAATTCCGGCAGATCGAGAAATCATCTTTGCTCCAGACGCGAACTTAGGTCGCTATGTGGCTCACAAGACGGGACGTGAATTGATTCTTTGGGAAGGCGCTTGTATGGTACACATCGATATCTCATTAGAGAAGTTAGCCGTGTTAAAGCAAGAATACCCTGACGCCTTATTGATTGCACACCCGGAATGCAAGGAAGTAATTTTAAAAGAAGCGGATTATGTAGGTTCGACGACGGCCTTATTGAAATTCGTGGAAACGTCTCCTAATTCTACTTTCATTGTTGCGACAGAGGCGGGCATCTTACATAAGATGAAGCAGTCTGTGCCTCACAAACACTTGATTCCGGCACCTGCAAACGAACAAAATACCTGCGCTTGCAGCGAGTGTCCGTATATGAAGATGAATACCTTGGAGAAATTGTACAACGCCTTGTATTACGAGTTGCCGGAAATCAATTTACCAGAAGCAACGCGCGTTCCTGCCTACAAAGCTCTGAAAGCGATGCTAGAAGTTTCGGCTTAGTCGTTCAGTTCGAAAACGGCTTCGATTTCTACCGGAATATTATCTGGCAAAGTCCCCATTCCCACCGCGGAACGAACCCCTATGCCATTTTCTTCTCCCCACACTTGGGCGAATAATTCGCTACATCCGTTGATGACGTAAGGGTGACGCAAGAAATCTTCCGTCGCATTGACCATTCCTAAGACTTTGATGACGCGTTTAATTCGATTCAAAGACCCTAACTGCGCTTTTAAAGTCGCCAAAATCGCTAAACCCACCTGGCGCGCCGCTAATTTGCCTTCTTCGATATCTAAGTCTTTTCCGATCCGACCGATGATCAAAGAGCCATCCGTCTGCACCGTGCCATGGCCTGAAACATAATAGAAATGATCTACCTGTAAACCCGGTTTGTATACGCCTAAAGGTTTAGGAGCGGGTGGAAGTGTCAGGCCTAAGGCCGCAAAGTTTTCCTCTGGACTAGTTTTTGCCATGTAATTGTCTGATTATTTCGGAGATTAAGCCCGTCCAACCAGTTTGGTGGTTCGCGCCTAATCCTTTTCCTGTATCTCCGTCGAAATATTCGAAGAAGAGGTGTGAATCTTTAAAATGAGGGTCTTGGAATTTATCGTATTCGCCGTACATCGGCGTTTTACCGTCTTTACCAGGAACGAACATAGCCAGTAAACGTTCGGATACCCCGCGAGCGGCATCTTTAATGTTCATCATTTCCCCAGAATTTGTGGGAAATTCTACCTCGTAATCCGATCCATAATAGTCAGAGAATTTCGATAAGGAATCTAAAATCAAGTAGTTCATTGGGAACCAAATAGGCCCACGCCAGTTCGAATTTCCTCCAAACATATCCCCTGTAGATTCTGCTGGTGTATATTCGACCTGCAGCGTCCCCCCCTCATAGGTAAATTGATATGGGTTTTCTTTGTGGTATTTTGATAAGGTTCTAATGCCAAAATCAGACAAGAATTCACTCTCATCAAACATCCTTTTCATAATCATCTTCATCCGGTGACCACGCAAAATCGAAAGCAATCGACTTTCTCCTTTTCCCGGTTCATACCACCGCGAAATTAAATTGGCTAGGTCTGGACGATTAGCTAACACCCATTCCACGCGGCGTTTGAAAGCTGGCAATTTCTCTAACATCTCAGCGGTTAACGTTTCTACTGCGAATAAAGGAATCAAACCTACCATGGAGCGCACTTTCAATAATTCTGCTGACCCATCCTCCTTATGCAACATATCATAATAGAATTGGTCGTCCTCATCCCAAAGATTCAGATCGCCACCGATCGATTGCATCGCTCCGGCGATGTGTAGGAAGTGCTCAAAAAATTTCGAGGCCATATCTTGGTACACCGGATTTTCAATCGCGATTTCACAGGCTATGCGCAACATATTTAAGCTATACATCGCCATCCAACCCGTTCCATCCGCCTGCTCCAAGTGCCCACCGGTAGGTAATTTAGCGGAGCGGTCGAACACACCGATGTTATCCATTCCTAAGAATCCACCTCCAAAAATGTTATTTCCGCCCTCATCTTTTAGGTTAACCCACCAGGTGAAGTTCAATAATAGTTTATGGAAAATACGTTCCAGAAAGACTACGTCCCCCTTTCCTCCATTCATTTCTTTGTCGATCTCGTATACTTTCCAGGTTGCCCAGGCGTGCACCGGAGGATTGACATCGGAGAAGGACCATTCGTAGGCTGGGATTTGGCCGTTCGGGTGCATGTAATATTCGCGGAGGATAACGGCTAGCTGTCTTTTGGCAAAATCAGGATCTAATCTGGCCAAAGGCAAGGTATGGAACGCTAAATCCCAGGCCGCAAACCAAGGGTACTCCCATTTATCCGGCATCGATAAAATGTTCGCAGCATACATGTGCCTCCAGGTGCTATTTCGTCCATGTTTACGGCTCTCATGCGGTTTAGGCATCGATGGATCTCCCTTAATCCATTCGAACACATTATAGTAATACCACTGTTTAGTCCACAGCATCCCAGCGTATGCTTGGCGCTGAATTGTACGCAGATTCTCGTCCTCAATTCCATTCTGCAATTCCGCATAGAATTGATCGGCATCGATGATTCGATCTTCGAATATTTGGTCAAAATCAGCGAATGGATCCCTTTGCGTCACATTACTCAAACGCAAACGATAGACTTTCTTTCCTCCCGCCGGAATTTTATCCGTGTATTTTACGGAAGCTTTTGTCCCGATATGGTTCGGATTGACCGCGTGTTTATTCTTATTTACTACATATTCATTAATCCCGTCTTTCGTAAAATGGGAATTATTGGGGGAGTTATGTAAGCGCTGAAAATTGGTCTCATTGTCACAGAAAAGAAATTCATCCGCATCTTCCGCATACAATTTAAAGCGACCCACCACGCGGTGATCGACTTCGATGAAGGAATTGCCTACACCAGTTAAAAGAGGCTTGTAATTGTATTTCTCGTAGCCCCAGCACCAGGTATTTCGGTACCAAATGGTGGGCAAAACCGTGATAGGAGCCGCCACTTTGGAGCGATTCTCTACGGTTACTTTGATCAAAATATCTTGTTCGTCTGCCTTCGCATATTCCATTGAAATATCGAAGTATTCATTCGTGTCAAAAATCCCCGTATCTAACAGTTCGTATTCCGGTTCTTTCCGGTTACGCTTTTGCGACTCATCAATCAGTTTCTGGTAGGGAAAAGTATGCTGCGGATATTTGTACAGCATTTTTTGGTAAGAATGCGTAGGCGTCGAATCCAGGTAATAATATAATTCCTTCACGTCCTCTCCGTGATTCGATTCCGCACCAGTTAGACCAAAAAACCGCTCTTTCAAGATGTGATCCCGGTGGTTCCAAAAAGCAAACGCAAAGCAAACATGTTGTTTATTATCAGAAATACCCCCGATTCCTTCTTCACCCCAGCGATAGGCCTTCGAACGAGCCATATCATGTGTAATCGTACCCCACGCATTTCCATGAGCCGAATAATCCTCTCTCACCGTTCCCCATTGACGTTCCGTCAAATAG
>CAILUB010000050.1 GCA_903837305.1 uncultured Cytophagaceae bacterium | reverse complement strand
TTGAAAAAATTATATAAATAAAACTGTTTAAAAGTGATTTACTGATGATAATTACAAGAACTCCTTTTAGAATGTCTTTTTTTGGAGGCGGAACTGACTACCCGCCATGGTTCAGAGAACATCCTGGATCTGTTCTCGCGACAACTATCGATAAGTATTGTTATATTTCTTGCAGAAAGCTACCGCAATTTTTCGATCATAAACATCGTATTGTGTACTCACGAATTGAAAATGTAGGTTTAATTTCGGAAATTGAGCACCCAGCGGTACGTGCTGTCATGGCTTGGCAAGAGGTCTCCGATGGTCTCGAGATTCATCACGATGGCGACTTGCCTGCTCGAAGCGGTTTAGGCTCAAGCTCTTCGTTCACTGTAGGACTGATTCATGCTTTGCGCGCTATGAAAGGTAAAATATCTAGCAAAAATGAGTTAGCCAATGCGGCCATTCATGTTGAGCAAAACCTGATCGGAGAGAATGTTGGTTCACAGGATCAAATATCGGCAGCATACGGAGGTTTTAATCGCGTTGATTTCCATAGTGACGATACGTTTACAGTTAAGCCAGTTATCTTTCCTGATGGTCGAAAATCCCTCCTTGAGTCGCATCTGATGCTCTGTTTTACTGGATTTTCTAGAATTTCATCGGAAATTGCTAAGTCACAGATCCTTAACCTTAAGTCTCGTGAAAATGAACTTTTCGAGATGTATAAAATGGTTGATGAAGGCCTGCATATTTTGCAGGATTTGAATAGGCCTATTGAAGATTTTGGCAGGCTTTTGGATCAAGGTTGGCGATATAAAAGATCTCTCTCAGACAAAGTGTCATCGCCAGAGATTGACCGAATTTACGAAACTGCAATGAAAGCTGGGGCGATTGGTGGAAAAATTATGGGTGCTGGAGGAGGGGGCTTCTTGATGCTTTTCGTCATTCCTGAAAGACAGCAGGGTGTTCGTGACGCGCTCAATAAACTAATTCATGTACCTTTTAAGTTTGAGAATTCTGGCAGCAGTGTTGTATTGTACGAACCAAATGGATTTTAAATCTTTATTACAAAATTGCTGTAGTTTGGTATAAATGTATTTTCCTAACCAAATTTGCGTGGCCTACAAAATGGGCTAAATCTACTCGCATTTGGTCCTGAATTAACTTTAACAATTTGAAAACTAACAAATGAACCTTAAAGAAAAAGCACACTGGGTTTGGCTGGAAACTCTGGGAATTCATCGGAGAGCTCCTGAAACCCGATTAGCATCATCTCTTTCTTCCATCGAAATATTTGTTGCACTTTATTATGGAGGGGTGCTGCGGATAAATCCTAATAATCCACGCGATGAAAATCGTGACAGATGCATTATCAGTAAAGGACATGGATCAATATGTATGTACCCAATCCTAGCTGATCTTGGGTTTTTTCCTTTGGAAGAGTTAAAACATGTTTGTGAATCAGGAAGTTTCCTTGGTGGCATTCCGGATCCTGTAATACCTGGATATGAAACAGTTAACGGATCTCTTGGACATGGACTTGGTGTAGGCACCGGAATGGCATTTGGTCTAAAGCGTAAAGGTAGTGACCGAAGCGTATTTGTTGTAGCGGGCGATGGTGAACTTCATGAAGGAGCTAATTGGGAGGCGATTATGTTTGCGGCACAACATAAATTAGATAACTTACATCTAATTGTGGATCAGAATAATATAAGCATGCTTGGATATACCGACGATATCGTGTCGCATGGTGATTTAAGTTCTCGCTTAAGCGCGTTTGGTTGGGATTGTTTGGAGGTTCAAGGCCATGATGTACTTGCAGTTCAATCAGTTCTTCATCAGCTAAAGTCAGTTTCAGGAGGTAAACCCAAAGCACTGATTGCGAGAACCCTAAAGGGAAGGGGCGTGCCAGGTTTAGAAAATGCCTCGCTATCTCACATAATTAATCCTAAGCCTGAACTGATCGATAGCCTATTGGAGAAATTCAAATGATTTTCAAACCCTTGGCCATGCGGGATGCACTTCTTGAGAAAATCTGGCAAGCAATGTCGAAAGACACGAAGATATTTTTTACTTGTGCTGATTTCGGGTCACCAGTGTTAGATAAAATTCGCGCGGATTTCCCTGATCGGTTCGTTAATGTTGGCATAGCTGAACAAAATCTTATCAATATTTCTGCTGGGTTGGCGTTGGAGGGTTACACAGTCTTTGCGTATGCTATAGCCCCTTTTATTACCATGCGTTGCTACGAGCAAATTAGGGTGAGCTTGGCGTTGTTGTCTGAAGTCCGTCAGATGAATGTCAACTTGATCGGTGTGGGTGCAGGATACAGTTACGTAGTCTCAGGGCCGACCCATCAGTGCTATGAAGACATTACCCTAATGCGCGCGCTACCGAATTTTCAGGTGTTATCTCCCGCCGATCATGTAACTTCTGCCGCATTCTTTGACACTTGTATAAACCAATCTGGGCCAAAATACCTGCGCTTAGATGCACAAATTCTTCCAGTTATTTATGAGCTTGAGCCACCGAATTTATCCAGCGGATTCCACGTTCATAAGCGCGGTGAAACAATGTGCCTGGTTGCAACAGGTTATATGCTACACACGGCTCTCAAGGTTGCTGCAGAACTATCCAGCGATGGGTTTCACATTGGAGTAATTGACTTATTTGATCTTGCGCGTTTTTCTGCAAGTGAACTACAAAACGTTCTTCAAGCATATTCTGGAGTCGTTAGCCTCGAAGAAGGGTTTAGGGGACGTGGTGGACTTGACTCTATGCTTTTCGAATTCATCGCTCGACGAGGACTGAAGACCAAGATGCTAAATATTGGTGTAGAGGGTGCATACCACTTCGAACTAGGAACTCGTACAGAGTTGCATGAAAAAGTGGGAATTGGCCACCATGCTGTAAAAGAAGCAATCCGAAAATTTGCTATAACACTACCAAATTAATCATAAAAATTCTCAATTTAAAATGGAACAAAAAATGAAATTTCCACTCATGCGCAACAACATATTGCGCCAAGATCTAGATGCTGTCATTGAACATTTAAAGCAAGATGACCCCATATTGACGCACGGCCCTAATGTACGTGCCTTTGAAGAAGAGTGGTCAGCTTGGCTGGGTATCAAGTATAGCGTCTTTGTAAACTCGGGTGCTTCCGCAAACCTTCTTACTATGGCGATCCTCAAGATACGGCACCCGGATGGCGGAGAAGTGATCGTTCCACCGCTCACGTGGATTTCAGATATTGCCTCAGTTCTACAAAATGGTTTTACTCCCGTCTTCGTTGATATAGATCCGCATTCACTGGCGATGGACGCCAAACAAGTTTTAGCCAAAGTCAATGACAAGACGCGCGCGGTGTTTTTGACACATGTCCAAGGCTTTGACGGCCTAACTGATGAATTAGTTAGCGAACTGGAACGTATGAGGATTCCACTGATCGAAGACGTTTGTGAGTCGCACGGTGCAACTCACAATAATCAAAAATTGGGTAGTTTCGGCTGGATTTCTAATTTTTCTTTTTACTATGCTCACCATATGAGTACCATTGAGGGGGGCATGGTTTGTACAAATGATCCCGAGGTATACCAACAAGTGCGTATGCTGCGTTCGCATGGCATGGTACGTGAGGTAAATGATCCTATATTAAGAAATGCTTATCAGCAGGCTAACCCCGAACTTAATCCAGATTTCATCTTTGCCTTTGCAGCTTACAACACACGAAATACCGAAATCGGCGGCATTATGGGGCGTAGTCAGCTAAAACGTCTGGATGCAAACGTAAGAAGCCGTACAGCAAATTTGCATCGATTCCTAGGCAAGATCGATTCAAATAAATATAGAACTGATTTCAAGATCGAGGGCTCTAGCAACTATGCATTTAACCTAGTTTTGCAGAAACCCGATGATGGCTTCGTGCAGAGACTCATGGTCAAAATGCGTGAGTCTGGTATTGAGTTTCGACGCGGAAGTGCAGGGGGGGGTAACCAAATCCGCCAGCCCTACTTAAAAGGTTTAGTGCCTGTAAATTACCATACTGAATTTCCCAAAGTGGAGCACATTCACTTCTACGGATTCTACATCGGAAATTTTCCAGACCTACATGAAGAGGAGGTAGATGAAATTTGCGCTATTCTCAATTCGGTTGAATAGGGCAATTTAGTGATAAGAGCAATCATACTAGCAGGTGGAATGGGAACTAGATTGCGAAGTGCAGTACCAAACCTACCTAAGCCAATGGCCCCAGTGAGTGAACGTCCGTTCCTTGGGCATTTAATGGATTACTGGATCAATCAAGGTATTGATGAATTCATCATTTCGGTTGGGTATAAAAAAGAAATCATTATAGATTTCTTTGGTTCAAACTATAAGTCGATACCTTTAAAGTATGTAATGGAGAATGAACCACTTGGGACAGGGGGAGGCCTGTTGAAAGCCGCAAGAGGATTGAATGATCCCATTATTATTCTTAATGGGGATACCTTTTTTGAAGTATCACTTAAAGAACTACAAGAATTTCATGAAGAACATTCGTCAGAGTGGACATTTTCACTTTTCCGAGCTAACGAAGTTGGTCGTTATATGGGGGTGGAAGTAAAATCTAATGGTGAAATTGAATCATTTAAGTCAGACACTGGAAAAATTGGACGCCTAGCTAACGGAGGTGTATATTTAATAAACCCAAACGTTTTAGTAAAAACGGAGTTTGCTCAAGATATTAAATTGTCATTGGAAGATGACATAATTCCAGCCCTTGTGGCTAACGATGTCAAGATTTACGGTAAAGAGTTTTCAGAAAAGTTCATAGATATCGGTGTTCCTCAAGATTACTTCAGGGCTGCAGATATTCTGCCTAATTAAACGGAAATTAAAATGCAAAGAATAGAAGATACTTTAAAAAAAAATATTATTGCTTCGATAGAAGCTAAGAAAAAATTTCTGCAACAGGTTGATCAAATTGAAATATTCAATAATGCAGTTAGCGAGGTTATTAAGCGATATCGCATAGGCGGACGTTTATACATAGCCGGAAATGGTGGTTCTGCTGCCGATGCTCAGCATCTAGCAGCTGAGTTTGTCAGTAAGCTTGCTCGAGATAGGGCTCCCTTACCAGCGGAAGCATTGACTGTAGACTCTTCTATCATAACCGCAATTGGTAATGACTACGGTTTCGATCAAGTGTTCTCACGTCAAATAGCTGGCAAGGTGACGAATAAAGATATCTTTCTTGGTATAACAACCTCAGGTAAATCGCCAAATATCATCAATGCTATTGAAATGTGCAAAAGCCTAGGAATTCCCTCTATCATATTTACCGGTCGTGATGGTGGTGAAGCAAAAAAAAAGGCTGACTACTGTATTTCAGCTACAGGTGAAATGACTAGTACAATTCAAGAGATTCATATTGTTCTCGCGCATTCATTATGTGAATGTGTAGAAGAATCGATTTTTAGTAACTAATTAACTTAACTAAAGGAAATATTCATGAAAAGTAAAATCCTAGTCACAGGTGGTGCTGGTTATATTGGATCTATTTTGGTTCCTGAGCTTCTTAAAATTGGTCATGAAGTTACAGTTATTGATAACTTTATGTTTGGTCAAGCTAGCCTTAACCATTGTTGTGGTTATGATAATTTTAAGATTGTAAATGGTGATATACGGCATGAAGATTTTATGAAAGATCATGTTCAAGATGCTCAAATAATAATTCCACTCGCTGCTTATGTGGGTGCACCTTTATGTAATAAAGATAAAGTAGGAGCGCAAACCGTTAATCATGATGCTATTATTTCAATGATTGAAATTTTACGTGATGATCAAAAAATTTTAATGCCTACTACAAATAGTGCTTATGGATCAGGAGATAAAAATAATTATTGTGATGAAAATTCACCTTTAAATCCAATTTCAAAATATGCAATAGATAAAGTTGCAATCGAAAAAGTGTTGATGCAGCGTAAAAATTCAATTAGTTTCCGTTTGGCCACTGTGTTTGGTATGTCTCCAAAAATGCGAATAGATCTTTTAGTGAATGATTTCGTTTATCGTGCCGTTTACGATCGGTTCATTGTGCTTTTCGAGGGTCACTTTAAGCGAAACTACATTCACGTAACCGATGTGGTGCGGGCCTTTATTCACGGAATTGAAAACTTTGATTCAATGCGCGGTGAAATTTTTAATGTAGGATTGTCAGAAGCAAATGTTTCCAAAGCTGAACTTTGTACGTGGATTAAAAAGCACATACCAGACTTCGTAGTTATGGAGGCGCCATTAGGCGTGGATCCGGATCAAAGAAATTATATTGTTTCCAATGAAAAGCTAGAATCTACCGGGTGGAAACCGAAAATAGGTTTAGACGCTGGTATTGTTGAGTTAGTGAAAGGATTTAAAATGTTAAAAAATACAAAATACGGTAATGTTTAAATATAAGAAGTACGAGCGTATAGCTGTTCAACTTAACAAGAATAGTTCTAATGAAACCTTTTAGGGATTAATAATTCTCGTACTCATGTCTCGCGATAAATATTTTAATTAATCAATATAATTTAAAATAGTTTTTATAGAAAAGTAAACTGTAATTGAAGCCGCGTAGTACAATTCCTGCAGCTA
>CAILUB010000049.1 GCA_903837305.1 uncultured Cytophagaceae bacterium | reverse complement strand
TCATTCGAGCCCTACTCTGAGAATCGAGAGGTTGTGTGGGAAAGGAATTTTGATTAATAAAAATAATTGTAGCTACTTAGTTAAATTAGCTACTTACCACTAAAGTAGTGAAATCAGAAAAGATCTGAAATTTAAAGATACCGGCGTTAATGGATTAATGGGTAAAGACCATTCTATAATTCAGGTTCAAGAACGCGAAATAATTTATGTGTCAAAAAAATAAAGTAATTGGTAGTGGTCTTATAGCTAAAGCTCTCAGCGGAATCGATTTTGGACGCCTAACACTTGTAATAGCGTCCGGAGTTGCTAATTCGCAAGAAACTAGTAATGAACAGTTTCTTCGCGAAGCTCTAATAGTAGAAAAAGCTATAGCTAGTAACTTACAACACCATGTTATTTATTTTTCAACTTGTAGCATTGACAGTGGAGTTACTACTCCCTATATTGCACATAAAATCAACATGGAAAATCTAGTAATTAATAATGCGATCTCGTGTAATATATTTCGTTTACCACAAATAGTAGGGATAGTATTTAATAATACTTTGGTAAGTCATTTCACAAAACTTATATCGCAAAATTTCCCAATTAAGCTACAGAGTCGGGCGACACGAAATTTGGTGGATATTCGTGACTTAGCTCGGGTGATTGCGTTTCTTGTTCAGCGAAATATGGCTGTTGGTGTGCCGCAGAATATTGCGTCTTCCACACAGGTACCGGTAACAGCTATTGTGCAAGAAATCGCAAGTCTTCTTAAGCAACCATACCGAACTGTAATCTTAGATGAGGGATATAGCCAAAATATTGACATTTCATTTTTACGCACCCAGCTATCACCAAATGATCCTTTGTTCGCCCCTAGTTACTGGAAGGTCGTTCTTAGTCATTATGTACCTTTGATTGCATCCGGAATGTGATGATGAAGCACAATATTCTGATTAATTGCTCAAATTTGCACGCAGGTGGAGGCGTAGCGGTGGCCACGTCCATAATTGATTGTCTGAGCCGTATTGATCATAAGGATGCAGTAATTTCAGTGCTATTGTCCACGTCTGTAGAAAACAATCTTCGAGAACTTGGCACTGATCTAAGTGTATTTGAGCGTTCAGAAACGCGTGACTTTTTCGGAATTGGTGCTCTATGGCAAGGGTTAGACAGGTACTTTCAGGGTTTTGATCTGGTGTTTACGGTTTTTGGACCGGCTTACTTTATGCATCGAAATACGCTCCATTTATTTGGTTTTGCTCAACCTAACATCGTGTATCCGACTAACCTACACACTCAGCAAATGGATTTTTTCGAACGTTGGCTAAATAGGTTGAAGTTCGAAATACAAGCTTGGTTTTTCACTCGAGCGGACGAACTTGTGGTGGAGTTAGAGCATGTAAAAGTAGGGCTATATAAACGTCGGTTGTTTCGAAACAAGGTGATAAACGTGGTTTATAGTTCTGTTCACTCTGTGTTTACCCAGGCTGCGTGCTGGGCTCCCCTCGTGTTAGGCGATAACCCAAGTGGACTGAAACTCGGTGTCATTTCGCGAAACTACCCTCACAAGAATCTAGCCATCTTGGTCGAGGTAAAGCGACTTCTATTAGAAAGGTATGGGCGTGAGGTGAACATATTTGTGACTTTCACTGCGAAAGAGTGGGCGGCCTGTGAAGAGCATTTTCGAGAAAACATAATCAATGTAGGTGGACTCAGCCTTAGCCAATGTCCCACTTTTTATTCTGCGATGGATGGCATAGTCTTCCCTAGCCTGCTAGAGTGCTTTTCAGCAGTGCCTATAGAAACTTTGATAATGAAACGTCCATTGTTTGCTTCCAATTTATCGTTCATCAAGGATGTATGCGGTGAGCATTGTAATTACTTCCTCCCATTGGATCCAGCAGACATAGCCCGAGTTATTGATGCTTATTTTCATTTGCCATTATTGCAGCAGCAAAACTTCTGTGAGGTAGCTTACGCCTACGTTAAGCGATTTCCTGAGGCTGATAAACGGGCTGCTCAATATTTGAAGCTGATTGGGGAAGCTTTATCCAAAGTGCAAATTAATTCAATTTAATAGAAAGTGGGTATGTTTAAAAAAAAAACGCTCTTAATAACTGGCGGCACGGGCTCATTCGGTAACGCTGTACTTAAGCGATTTCTGGATTCCGACATTTCTGAAATTCGTATATTTAGCCGTGACGAGAAAAAGCAAGAAGAAATGCGCAAGCGTTATACCAACGCCAAGCTAATGTTCTACATCGGGGATGTACGTGATATTCGTTCCGTTGAACAAGCTATGAGAGGAGTGGATTTTGTGTTCCATGCAGCGGCGCTAAAGCAGGTTCCCAGTTGTGAATTTCATCCCATGCAAGCTGTACATACAAATGTGCTAGGGACAGAAAATGTTTTGACGTCGGCCGTGACTGCTGGTGTACATCGCGTGATATGCCTGAGTACTGATAAGGCTGTCTATCCAATAAATGCCATGGGTATAAGTAAGGCATTGATGGAAAAGGTCATGGTGGCTGCTAGTCGTAACTTAACAAGTTCGAATACGATTATTTGTGGAACGCGCTACGGTAACGTCATGGCTAGTAGAGGTTCGGTGATTCCTCTTTTTATTGAACAGATACGCTCCGGTTTGCCCATTAGTATCACCAATCCTTCTATGACTCGATTCATGATGACGTTGAACGACGCGGTTGATTTGGTTTTGTTTGCATTTAACCACGGAAAAAATGGAGACATTTTTGTGCCTAAGGCTCCCGCCGCCACTGTCGCTACTTTAGCAAAAGCATTACTGGGATTAATGGGAAAACCTGACTATCCAGTCCGCGTTATAGGTACTCGTCATGGAGAAAAGCTCTACGAATCGCTACTCAGCCGAGAAGAAATGGCCGCCGCTCAGGACTTAGGCAGTTATTTCCGTGTGCCTGCTGATAGTCGTGATATGAACTACGAACTGTTTGTGGAGCAGGGGAATGAAATAATTACTAAAGCTCAAAATGCGGAGGACTACAATTCTCACAACACCGAGCGTCTTGACATTTTAGGCATGCAGTCTTTGCTGATGAAATTGCGCTTCATGCCAGCCATTGCTCGGGGTGATCTCATGGATGCAGAGGAGTAATTTGTGAGAGTATTGGTTACCGGCGCAAATGGCTTCATTGGAAAAAATTTGACAACTCGAATCCGTGAACAATCTGGCTACGATGTGCTTACGTTTGATCGTTTACAAGATCATTCTACTTTACTTGAGTTGTTGGCGAATGCAGACGCGGTTGTTCACTTGGCTGGAGAAAATCGTCCAACCGACGTGCAAGCTTTTGCAGAAGTCAACACTGACCTAACCGATCGACTATGCCAAAGTCTCATTACACTGCGTAAATCAATCCCAGTTCTGTTTGCATCATCAGTACAAGCTAAATTGGATAACCCCTATGGTCGCAGCAAGCTCGCTGCTGAGAAAATTATGCTTTCTCTATATGGTGAGAATGACAACCCAGTGGCCATATACCGTCTACCTGGGGTATTCGGCAAATGGTGCAAGCCTAATTATAACTCAGTGGTAGCCACTTTTTGCCATAATAAGGCGCGCGACTTACCAGTGCAGATCAACGACCCCAATACCAAATTGAGTTTAGTATATGTGGACGATTTAGTAAATGCTATGCTGATCCAGATTGCATCAGGATGGGCAGGAGTGTTGCTACCACAGATTGAGCCTGAATACAGCATCACCATAGGGGATTTGTCGAAACAGATCGACGCATTCAAAAACTCCCGAAGTACCCTATTAACTGAGCGAGTCGGGTCAGGTTTTATTCGGGCCCTATATGCTACCTATGCCAGTTATTTACCCGTGTCTAAGTTCTCCTATATCTTGCCCGCATATGGAGATATACGTGGCAAATTTGTGGAAATGATTAAGACGCCTGACTCTGGCCAGTTCAGTTTTTTCACTGCACACCCTGGTGTCTCGCGAGGCGGGCATTATCACCACACTAAAACTGAGAAGTTTTTAGTAGTCAAAGGTCACGCCAAGTTTGGTTTTAGGAATATGCTGAATAATGAAGTTCATTATTTAGAAACCCACTGCGATCTGCCCC
>CAILUB010000048.1 GCA_903837305.1 uncultured Cytophagaceae bacterium | reverse complement strand
GTAACTTCTGATGCTTCTACACCTAATTTTTCAACGATGATGCTCTTTACTTTTTCTGCAATATCTGACATTTTAATATTATTTTGGGGTTCAAAAACGATGCAAAGATTAGAATTAAAGTTGAATTTATCAAACAAATTCCATTCTAATTGGTTTGTTCTGGGCTGTTTATCTTAAAAACAAAGCGATGCTGCTCCTAAAAGGCCTGCATCGTTGCCTAATAAGGCTTTTTTGATGGTTAATTTTTCTAAATAAGCCGGTGTTAACCAGTAATTTAATTGCTTCTCCATGCTAGGCAAAATGAAGTCGTATGAGGCTGATAATCCGCCACCTATGAAGATATTTTTGATATCTAAAATACGAATTAAGGAAACAAGCATATCCCCTAATAAGGTGCCCACTTCGTTCCAAACGGCTAAGGCTAATTCATCCCCTTCTTCAGCTCCTACTACTAAAGCCGTCGTTGAAATAGTTCCATCAGCAGGAAGGGTCGTTTTGCCGGTGTAAGAGGCGCGCATAGCTGTTGCTAATTGCAATAATTCTTTCTTTCCTACATTGCGTTCTAGTACTTTTCCATCTCGGGATGGTACGTGACCTGGTTCCATGGCATTACCGTCACCTCCCAAGAAGATCTTGCGGTCGATAACAGCAGCTCCACCTACACCGGTTCCCAACGTAATGAAAACAAAGTCCTCAGGCATAATTGCTTTTTCTGGGGAGAAATAATATTCACCTAGAGCCGCTGCATTCGCATCGTTTTCCATAAAGAAAACGTGCTCACGAAAGCGCTTCTCTAACATATCAATCATAGGTGAACCATCGATCTCAGGAATAGCGGTGATCTCAATTAAGGTGCGGCGATCTTTTGTTAGAATACCCGGAAGACCGATACCGATTTTCTTTACATTCTTATGTTGGTACAATTGCAAAGCAATCGCATCCGCAAGACGCTCTAAAAAGTGGTTTGATTCTCTCCAGGTGGCAGTGTCATAACTTTGAAAATTGTTGATTTGACCTGTGTCTGCGTGAACGATTCCCATTTTAACACCGGTTCCACCTACATCAATTCCTAAGTATTCTTCTGCTGCCATAATTTTTATTTATTGAATTACGAAATTGTCGATTTTTGACGTGAATTTCAAATCAAAAGCGTCTCAAGGGTAAATTTGCTCGATTTTTTCCAGGATTTGTGTAACTGCGGGACAGATTACCGCATTTTTTGAGGTCAATCCCAAAATCCCCATGATGTTCTTTCTGTCGGTGTGCGGGTATTCGCGGCAGGCTTTGGGGCGGTGATCGTAAATGCCACACTTGTTATCTGAAAGGTCTAAGAAGGGACAAGGGGCTACTGGATACACCCAATCTCCGTCAGAATCTTGCACTAAATAGGCATCCAAGAAGGCTGATGTCTTCATTTTGAACAAATGAGAAACGCGCTGGATATCCGTGTCATTCCACATGGGGCTAGTCGTGCGGCAGCAATTGCCACAGGTTAAACAATCCGTTTTCTTGAAAACTTCGGTATGAGCTTGAAAAAATTGCTGATCCAGATTCTTCGGCTTTCGTGCCACTAAACGTTGGATCAGTTTTCGGAAAGAGGGGTCTTTAGTTTTCGCCATGGAAGCAAGAGCGGCAACGCGCCTCGTAGGACTCAGTTTCGCCTAATAAGACGGTTTGTTGTTGTTCCACCTTACGGTAGGAATAATGTGCAGCGGCACCGCAATTCACGCAAACCGCATGTACTTTCGTTACGAACTCAGCGATGGCCATTAGACGGGGCATAGGCCCAAAAGGATTTCCTTTAAAGTCCATATCCAGTCCAGCCACGATGATTCGCTTGCCTTGATTGGCTAAGGTATCACAAACTTCTACGATGTTCTCATCGAAGAATTGCACCTCATCTAAGCCGATCACATCACAATCGCCCGCGAGTAAGAGGATTTCACCTGAATTATTGACAGGAGTGGAGCGAATCGAATTTTGGTTATGAGATACGATATCTTCATCGTGGTAGCGCGTGTCTGCCATCGGTTTGAAGATCTCCACCCGCATTTGGGCAATTTTTGCGCGTTTTAAACGACGTATTAATTCCTCTGTTTTACCCGAAAACATCGAACCGCACACAACCTCAATCCAGCCTGCTGGTTGATTTCGTTCGGTAGATTTCGTATGGTTGGGTTCTAAAAACATAGGGCGTAAAAAGCCCCTGAAATTGCATTCAGGGGCTATAAGTCAAGTATTATTTCGAAGAAAAGGTAGCTGAGAAGTACTCGCGGTTCATACGCGCGATGTTCTCAAGAGAAATACCTTTAGGACATTCAGCCTCGCAAGCCCCTGTGTTAGAACAAGCACCGAAACCTTCCTCATCCATTTGAGCCACCATTGCTTCTGCACGTTTCGCAGCTTCCACCTTACCTTGAGGTAATAACGCCAGTTGTGAAATTTTAGCTGAGGTAAATAACATGGCTGAAGCATTCTTACATGCCGCAACACACGCACCGCATCCGATGCAAGCCGCTGCTGCAAAAGCATCATCTGCATCTTCTTTAGGAATTGGCAAGCTGTTTGCATCTTGCGCATTTCCTGTGTTGATCGATACGAAACCTCCAGCCGCAATAATACGGTCAAAAGCAGAACGATTCACCACTAAGTCTTTAATCACTGGGAACGCACTCGCTCTCCAAGGCTCTACCGTGATGGTTTCACCATCTTGGAAAGAGCGCATGTGCAATTGACAAGTCGTCACACCCCGGTTAGGTCCGTGAGGACGGCCATTAATGTACATTGAGCACATTCCGCAAATACCTTCGCGGCAATCGTGGTCAAATGCTACCGGATCATCTCCTTCTTCGATCAAACGGTTGTTTAACACGTCAATCATTTCCAAAAATGACATATCTGTGGAGATACCGCTCACCTGGTATGTTTCAAATTTACCAGCTACGCTTGCATTCTTTTGTCTCCAAATTTTGAGTGTCAGGTTTAAATTTCCTTCCATTGTATCGAATTATTTATAAGATCTTTGAGCAATTTTGATGTTTTCGTATTTCAATTCTTCTTTGTGAAGTTTGAAGCTCGATTGTTTTTCGTATTCCCATGCCGCTACATACGCGTACTTTTCGTCATCACGAAGGGCTTCCCCGTCTTCTGTTTGGAATTCAGTACGGAAGTGACCACCACAACTTTCGTCGCGATCCAAGGCATCAATACACATTAACTCGCCTAATTCAAGGAAGTCAGCCACACGGCCCGCTTTCTCTAATTCAGGGTTAAGGTTATCGATCTCACCTGGAATCTTCACATCTGACCAGAATTCTTTTTGTAGAGCTTGAATCTCCTTGATAGAAGCTTTCAATCCTTCTGCGCTACGAGCCATACCGCACTCATCCCACATGATTTTACCTAAACGCTTGTGGAAGTAATCGACAGGCTTATTTCCTTTGATGTTCATCAAAGTTTCTAAACGATCACGTACCGCTTTCTCTGCCGCTACGAAATCTTCTGAATCCGTTGACATCGATGGTGTGCGAATCTCAGCTGCTAAGTAAGCACCGATTGTGTAAGGAATCACGAAATAACCATCCGCTAAACCTTGCATCAAGGCCGAAGCTCCTAAACGGTTTGCACCATGATCAGAGAAGTTCGCTTCTCCTAAAGCGTATAAACCAGGAACAGTAGTCATTAAGTTATAATCTACCCAAAGTCCACCCATGGTATAGTGAACCGCTGGATAAATACGCATAGGCACCTCGTATGGATCTTCTCCCGTAATTTGCTTGTACATGTCAAACAAGTTACCGTATTTCTCTTTTACGACTGCCTTACCCATCGCTTGAATCTCTTCATCTGATGGATTGTGCATATTGTTTTTGTTTGCTTCTCCTTTTCCGTAACGGATAATCGCCGCCGCATAGTCTAAGTAAACCGCCATTTTAGACGATCCTACCCCAAAACCTGCATCACAACGCTCTTTCGCCGCACGAGATGCGATGTCACGGGGTACTAAGTTACCGAAAGCAGGGTAACGACGCTCTAAGTAGTAATCTCTTTCGTCCTCTGGAATCTCATTCGCTTTACGGGTATCGTTTTCCTTTTTAGGAACCCAAATACGACCATCATTACGAAGGGACTCAGACATCAACGTTAATTTCGATTGGTGATCACCAGAAACCGGGATACAGGTCGGGTGAATCTGTGTGTAGCAGGGGTTAGCGAAAAAAGCACCTTTCTTGTGCGCTTTCCAAGCCGCTGTTACGTTCGATCCCATCGCGTTTGTAGACAAGTAGAATACGTTTCCATAACCACCAGTACACAATAAAACGGCATGTCCAAAGTGACGCTCTAAAGCTCCTGTCACTGAATCACGAGCGATAATACCACGAGCCTTTCCGTCGATCGTTACGACATCTAGCATTTCGTGGCGAGTATACATTTTTACGTTACCCATTCCCACTTGGCGTTGCAAAGAAGAATAAGCACCTAATAATAATTGCTGACCTGTTTGACCTGCCGCGTAAAAGGTACGTTGTACTTGCGTTCCACCGAATGAACGGTTAGAAAGCAATCCGCCGTATTCACGAGCGAAAGGAACTCCTTGCGCCACGCATTGGTCGATAATACTTCCCGATACTTCAGCTAGACGGTGAACGTTCGCTTCACGCGCACGGTAGTCACCACCCTTGATCGTATCGTAGAATAAACGAAAAACCGAGTCACCGTCGTTTTGGTAGTTCTTTGCTGCGTTAATACCTCCTTGTGCAGCAATTGAGTGTGCACGACGCGGAGAATCTTGGAAACAAAATACTTTCACTTTATATCCTAATTCAGCTAACGATGCAGCGGCAGAAGCACCTGCAAGGCCTGAACCTACGACGATGATTTCTAAGCTACGTTTGTTCGCAGGGTTTACTAAAGAAACGCTGGAACGGTATTTGGTCCATTTGTCGGCTAATGCGCCTTCTGGAATTTTGGCATCTAATTTTGTCATATCAATCGAATCGCTGAAATATTATTGAATCAAATGGAAATAAAAGGCAATCGGCATTGCAGCAAAAGCCGCAGGGATAACGATAGAGAAGATAGCTCCAATCGTTTTAATGGTAGGTGAGTATTTAGGGTGATTCCAACCAATGGATTGGAATGCACTTTGGAAACCATGTAATAAATGGTAACCTAGTGAAACACAACCTAACACATAGACCACAACGACTACTGGGTTCATGAATACCGCTTGCATCTCTGCGTACAAGGTATGGTCTTCTAATCCGTCAGTTAAACGAGAGAAGTACCAAAAATGCTTCAGGTGAAGAATTAAGAACAATAACAATAAAGTTCCTAGAAGGCCCATCGAACGCGAGTACCACTTGCTATTCGCCGCACCATCTACAACTGCATAAGCTACTGGACGTTTTGACTTGTTTTCTAACCAAAGACGCAGGCCATCTACAATGTGTAATAATAGACCCGCGAACAATACAATCTCCATCGAACGGATAACTGGGTTGTGAGCCATGAATTCAGCTCCTTCATTAAAAGCTACGCCACCGTCATTTAAAAAGATTAGGGCGTTCAAGCTGCAGTGAACTAACAGGAAGCTGATTAAAAACAGGCCCGTAATGGCCATCAGGAGCTTTTTCCCAAGTGATGAATTAAGTGATTTTGCTAACCAAGCCATAAATAAATGTATTTGTTAAAAGGAAATAAAAATAATCGAACAGGTTCAATTTTTTTAGCTTTCAAAACTACAATCGAAACGCCGCTCTATCAAATTTAAAACGTAAAAAATCTGTTTTTTTTGAAAAAAACGATTTGCCTGCTTAACTTACAGCTAATCAAAAATGTTTTATGTTCCTTAAAAAGACAAGTCTCTATTTTCTGTTCCTGTGTTTGTTGAGCTTCGCTTCTCAAGCAACCCACTTAAAAGGGGGAGAGATATCCGTTAAACGAATTTCGGAAAAAACATTAACCTTTGAATTTACATTAACTACCTACACTGAAAATAACCGAGCGAACCAAGAGCAAAACGAAGTTAAATTTTGCTTCGGCGATGGTTCCACCACTTTAGTGGCTAAGCGCGCTACTGGATTTCCAGTCAATTTAGGTAATGGTACATTAAAAAATGTCTACATAATTCAATATACCTATCCTGCGGCATCCCTATTCTATAAAGTATCTGTGGCAGTTCCTAATCGGAACGAAGGTGTACTAAATATAACTCGTTCAGTTGAAGTGCCCTTTTATGTGGAGACCATTTTCTCCATCAATGCCGGTTTAGGATTAAATTCTACTCCGATCTTGTTGAATCCAGCGGTGGATTTGACTGCGATTGTAGGACAACCCTTTATTCATAATGCCAATGCGGTAGATGCGGAGGGAGACTCTTTGGCCTACAGATTATCAGTCTCCAGAACCGGAGCAGAACTTACTTGTGATCCAGCAAGTCGCGGTTTATTGGCTCCTAATTTCAAGCAACCCAATGAGGTGTCCACCACGGTACCTTCTACCTTTTTAATCGATTCAAAAACAGGTGATCTAAAATGGAATTCGCCTCAGCAAGTAGGCTTATACAATTGTGCCTTTATCATTGAAGAATGGCGGAATGGGGTAAAGATTTCGGAGACGGTGCGTGATATGCAGATCGAAGTGAAAGATTTAGATAATAAGGGACCTAAAATTACGATTCCTGCTGATGTATGTGTGCAGGCGGGGACTAAGATCACTCAGACGATTACCGCCATCGATCAGGCTTCTAAAACGGGTAGGGTTGATCCTTTAACGATTACCAGTACCGGTAATGTGTATTCAATTGATACGGTATATGCTGTGAAGCCACCTTATGCCACTTTTGTAAGTACCCCGAGGCAGACTGTTACTCAAGCAGTGGGGACTTTTAATTGGCAAACAGATTGTATTCACATCCGAAAGGAGCCATATGATGTATTATTCAAGGTGGAAGATGTGCCGCCCATTTCTTTAGGTTTGGGAGGCTATTTAGTGGATAGTAAGTTGTGGAAAATTCAGGTGCAAGCTCCAGCGATAAAGAATTTGAAGACAACGATTCCCGTTCCTGCTACCGGGATTAAATTAACTTGGGATCCCTACAGCTGTGCCTTACCCTCCGCAAAAATTCGCGTTTTCAGGAAGATAGGTGATTGTTTCCAAGTAACTCAAAAAACATGTGAGACGGGAATGACCGCAACAGGTTTTGTGGAGATTGGTACGTTGACTTCCACAGAGACCTCCTTTGTAGATCTTTCTGTGGCGAAGAACATCAATTATAATTACATTCTTTTGGTTTCATTTATTGATTCCAAAGGTAATCTAGCTTACAGCCCGCTTTCTAATTCCTCTTGTAATTTGATTTTAACAGCCTCTTCGATTATGACCAATGTGTCTGTTAAAAAAACAAATAAAACGACAGGAGAGATTTTGGTGAAATGGACAAAGCCTCTCAAATTTAATCCATCGCTATATCCTGCCCCTTATTTTTATCAGCTTCAACGAGCAGAGGGCACCGCAATTTTAGACTATAAATCGATCGGATCTTTAATTCCAGCGAGTATTTCTACGGCTGTTAATGATACCACATTCACAGATACGGGATTAAATACAGAAGAAAAATCATACCGCTACCGAACGTTATTTTATTATACGATTGATGGGAAACAGATGTTGATGGACCCTCCATCAGGCGCTACTAATGTGGCTTTAGTGGCTAATTCAGGCATTAATTCAGTCAAATTAAGCTGGTCAGCTTCTGTTCCTTGGTCGAATGAAAATAAGGTGCATCGGGTTTATAGAGAATACCCGCGCGGTTCAGGTAAGTTTAATCAAATAGCAGCTGTGCCAGTAAGCGAATCAGGATCCTTTAAATTCACGGATTCGGGACAAGACAGTTTCGCTGGTGATGGGACCTTTAATTACACGATGAAAGTGGATTCCTCCTATTGCTATTATGTGGAGACCTTGGGAAGTTATGGAACAGGTTTGCCGGTGATGCAATTAATCAATGCCTCCCAAATCACCTGTGCTAAATCGTTGTCGGATATTTCACCTTGTCCTCCTAAGCTCGTATTGAACGCGGTTGATTGTGCTGCTTTGGATGCCAAAGCAGATTGTGAATTCTCCAATTTTACGAACCAACTGACTTGGACTCCTACCGTCTCGGGAATTTGTGATCCAGATATCGTCAGCTATAAGTTGTATTATGCGAAAGATCCTTCTTCTCCTTATACGGTCTTGTATACTGGGGCGAATACCAATTTTGCACATGTAATGGAGAAGAGTTTCCGTGGCTGTTATTATGTCACAGCCATTAGCGGCTTAGGTAAGGAGAGCGGGCCAAGTGCTAAATTATGTGTGGACAATTGTGCTTCATTTGATTTACCTAACATATTTAGTCCGAACGGAGATGGTTTGAATGATACTTTCAGACCGATGCGATGCCCGCGCTTTGTTACTCAAGTAGTCGCAACAATCGTCGATCGGAATGGACAATGGGTGTATCAATATGCTGGACCATTGGAAGGTTTTGGCTGGAATGGTACTGGATCTAATGGTAATCAAATGGCTGCCTCTACCTATTTTTACTCGGTAGACGTTATTTTTGATGTCTTAGATACAGCCAAACAAACCAAAAGCTTGAAAGGGTGGGTCGAACTAGTTCGCTAAGATGGACGGAATCGTATTAATTGATGGCCATTGCCGCTTTTGTCGCTACAGCTCGAAGCTTCTAAAAAGAATGGTATCCTCAGACCTCCACATTATTCCTGAGACTTCCTTTACGGAGTTTCCCCTCCCAGCTATCGATAGTATCAAGTGGGTGGTGGGTCGCGACGTTTATGTGAAGTCGGATGCCATCTCTCGTATTTTAGCTCATTCGCATTGGTATTTTCAGCCTCTTCGTATCGTGTTTTTATTGCCTTCATTTATATTGGACAAAGGCTACGATTGGGTGGCGAAGAATCGATTATTTTGGGGTAAATCGGTGGACGATTGTGCCATTTAGGGCTTTTGGCCTATCTTTGTGAAAATTTTAATCAAAAATCATTCAAATGAAAGCATATATTTTTCCAGGTCAAGGTTCCCAATTTCCAGGTATGGCAAAGGATCTTTATACGAATTTTCCTTTAGCAAAGCAGATTATCGATGAGGCAGATGCCATTTTAGGTTTCTCCCTATCATCTGTGATGTTCGAAGGAACGGACGAGGAATTAAAGCAAACGAAAGTGACGCAGCCTGCGATTTATTTGCATTCTATTTTGATTCCCAAATTAGGGAAAGATTTTGCTCCCTCTATGGTGGCAGGTCACTCTTTAGGCGAGTTCTCGGCCCTCGTTTCTGCAGGCGGCTTAAGCTGGCAAGATGGATTAAGATTAGTGTACCAAAGAGCCCTTGCGATGCAAAAGGCCTGTGAAATCGAACCAAGCACCATGGCTGCCGTTTTAGGCTTGCCAGATGCAACGATTGAAGAAATTTGTCAAGCCTACGGTCCATCCGTAGTAGCCGCCAACTTTAACTGCCCAGGTCAAGTCGTGATCTCTGGATCTGTGGAAGGTATTGAAGCAGTAGGTATTCAATTAAAAGAAGCAGGAGCGAAGCGCGTATTGCCATTACCTGTCGGAGGCGCATTCCACTCACCGTTTATGGAACCCGCTCGCGTGGAGTTAGCAGCAGCCATCGAGGCAACTGAAATCGTTCGCACTATTTGTCCGATCTTTCAAAACGTCAACGCTAAACCATCTCAAGATCCAGCCGAGATCAAAGCGAATTTAATTTCGCAATTAACGGGTGCCGTTCGTTGGACGCAGTCCGTAGAAGCCATGGTCGCTGCGGGTGCAACCGAATTCATCGAATGCGGTCCGGGTAAAGTATTGCAAGGCCTTGTGCGCAAGATCCACGCGGAGGCCGTTGTGTCTTCCTTTGAATTTGAATAATAGCCATTAGAATAATCGAATTTGATGCGCTGATTGTGAGCGCTTAAGCAAAAATCGGCGGAAATAATTCAATTATTTTTCCTGTAACGTTTGATAAATTGGGTGCAAGCCCTTACTTTTGCAACAGATTTTGGAATTGACCTATGGTGTAATGGTAACACACCAGTTTTTGGTTCTGGTTTTCTAGGTTCGAGTCCTGGTAGGTCAACAGAATTATGGAGGAGCCTTCTACAGAAATGTGGAAGGCTTTTTTGTTTTTATTTTATTTGGTATAATATTTTTTTAAATAATGCCACTAGATAATTTATTGCTTGATTCTATTTTATAAGTATTTAACTTAAAGAGAATTTTAAGTTAAGCCGTTATGAAATATCGTTTTTTTGCTCTGCCGAAAGCTTTCATTGCTTTTTCATTATTTTTAATTCTCCCCACTTTAGCCTTTAGTCAGACCAACGTTTCTGGAGTTATTTCCTCCAATACGACTTGGACGAAAGCGGCGAGTCCTTATATTATCACAAATAATTTATTAGTTAATTCTGGGGTAGTTCTTACAATTGAGTCAGGAGTTGAAATCAGATTTGAATCAAATCTGTAT
>CAILUB010000047.1 GCA_903837305.1 uncultured Cytophagaceae bacterium | reverse complement strand
GTATTTGAGTAAAAATGATAATTATCCTGCTTTACAGGTATATAATCTTAATTAAGATTGAAATGTTACCTAAAAAAATGAGCTGGATAAAGAGATTAAAAATAGTAAATAAGTACCCAATTAAACCCTTAAGACTGTCCCATCAAGAAAGCAAAGCCTTGTGGGATAGGATACAAATGACTTTGCAAACAACTTAATTTTAATTAACCTATGAGAAAAAAATTACTTTCCAAGGTGCTCTTTAGTGGTCTAATGCTGCTGTTGAGTATTCAAATTTTTGCCCAAGATCGGACGGTCTCAGGTAAAGTAACCTCATCAGAGGATGGTTTAGGAATTCCAGGTGCCAGTATTGCCATTAAAGGAACTACTAGAGGTACTGCTACAGATGTAGATGGAAATTACAAGATTACTGTTTCAGGATCTGCAGTTTTAACTATTACATCTGTTGGTTATTTATCTCAGGATGTTTCTGTAGGAACTAGAGCGCAGATTGACGTAACTTTATCTGCTGATGCGAAGTCTTTAAAAGAGGTTGTAGTAGTAGGTTATGGTACGCAAAAGAAGAGTCAAATGACAGGTGCTATCTCTTCTGTGGGTGCTAAGCAAATTCAGGAATTACCTATTACAAATGCGCGCCAAGCCTTACAAGGTAGAGCTGCAGGTGTGGACGTAGTTCAACCAGGTTCTAAGCCGGGTGCTGGTCCTCAAATTCGTATTCGTGGTAGACGTTCATTCAACGCATCAAATGATCCTTTATATGTTGTTGATGGTATTCCTTTATCCAGTGGTATTGATGATATCAACCCGAATGATATTGTTTCCATGGAAGTATTAAAGGATGCATCTGCCACAGCTATTTATGGTTCTCGTGGTGCGAATGGTGTTGTTATTATTTCAACCAAGCGTGGAAAAGCGGGTGCAACAGTGGTTTCTGTCGATTCCTATTATGGATTCAACCAAGAGCTAGGTACAATCGAAGTAATGAACGGAAAGCAATTCGCTGAGTATAAGCGTGAGTCTCGTCGTGCGGTAGGTCAATATCCATTTGGACCCGGTACAGCTGCTGATGATGCTAAGATCTTCGAGCCACGTGAATTAGCAAGTATTGCTTCTGGTCGCTCGACTGATTATGTGGCTGGAATGTTGCGTACCGGTGCTATTCAAAATCACCAAGTTTCAGTTTCAGGTGGTAGCGAGAAGACTACATTTAACATCTCTGGTAACTTCTTCCAAGATATTGGTGTAGTTAAATCACAAGATTTCTCCCGTTATACGTTTCGTGTTAATTTAGATCATAAGATTAATGATAAAATCAAAATTGGTTTATCTACATTAATCGTTAATTCAACTCGTAATGGTGAAAACTTGAACCTTTTAGCAGGTGCGATGCAAGAGAATCCATTAGGAGAGCCTTATGATAAAGACGGTAACTTAGTATTCTTACCTACAAATGATGGTTTGCGTACTAATCCATTCTCTGAGTTAGTAGATGGTGTGAATGTGGACGAAAATAAGCGTTATAGAACATTTAATAGCTTATTTGGTGAGTGGGATATCGCTAAAGGATTGAAATACCGTGTAAACTTTGGTCCAGACTTAACAGTAGGTAGAGCTGGTCGTTTCATTGGTGCATTTACGAATAACAACCGTGGTGGTAATGCTTCTGGTAGTATTAATGAGCAGTTTTTGTTCAATTGGACATTGGAGAATATCATTACTTACAATAAGAAATTTAAGGATGTTCACAATTTGAGCTTAACTGGTTTACAATCTATCCAGCGTGACCGTGATGAGCGTACATCTATTTCAGTGAATGGTATTCCTGCAGAATCAGCTTCTTACCATCGTTTAGGTGATGCTAATCAGATTACTGGTGCTAATACAGATTTGATCGAGTGGACTTTACTTTCTTATATGGGTCGTGTCAACTATGACTATAAAGAGAAATACTTATTTACTGCTACGGTACGTATGGACGGTTCATCTCGTTTCGGTGCAAATACCAAATGTGGTATTTTCCCATCCTTTGCATTGGGTTGGAACTTGTCTGAGGAGCCTTTCATAAAGAGCATCACAGAAATTGATCAATTAAAATTACGTGCCTCATGGGGAGCGATTGGTAACCAGGCGATTACACCTTATCAAACACAAGCTTTGTTAGGTCGTACTGCGTATGCATGGGATAATGCTGCTGCCTATGGATATCGTCCTAATTCAATTGGAAACCCGGATTTACGTTGGGAAACATCTACCACCTCAAATGCTGGTTTAGATTTTAGTTTCTTCCGAGGTAAAGTGTCAGGTTCTGCTGAATACTATGTGACTAACACGACTAATTTGTTAGCTCCGCAGCCACTTCCTAATTCAATTGGTTTTGGTGGATTTACAACCAACGTTGGAGAGACACAGAATACGGGTATTGAATTAACTATTAATACGGTTAATATCGATCGTGGTGGATTCCAGTGGACATCAGATTTCATTTTTAACCGTAATAGAGAATCAATCATTTCCTTAGCAAATGGCAAGGTGGATGATGTGGGGGCAGGTCGTTTTATTGGTCAGCCGTTAAGCGTATTCTTTGACTATAAGAAGATTGGAATCTGGCAGCCATATGAGGCTGAAGCTGCAAAAGCATTTGGAGATAAAGTAGGACAAATCAAAATTGAAGATTTCAATCGTGATGGTAAGATCAATGCGGATGACCGTCAGATTTTAGGGTCGGCTGTTCCATCGTTTACTGCTGGTTTAACTAACCGTTTTACTTACAAAGGGTTTGATCTTTCTTTCTTCGTTTTTGCTCGTGTAGGTCAATTAATTCGTAGCCGTTTCCATGATAATGTGAATCAGTTAGCAGGTCGTTACAACAACTTAAATTTGAATTACTGGACGCCTGATAACCTGACTAATGAGTTCCCTCAGCCGGTTGTAACTCAAGAGTTTCCTAAAAACGGAAGTGCATTAACGTATTTTGAAGGTTCATTCTTTAAGATTCGTAACATCAATATCGGTTATAATTTGCCTGATAATGTGGCTAAGAAATTGAAGATGCAAAGTGTACGTATTTTTGCTAGTATTCAACAACCATTGATTTTAGCTGAGTATCGTCAAAAATACAAAGGTATTGATCCAGAGACTTTTGTTGATGGAGAACAAGGTGTTGGTGGTGGTGAGGTTAATACGAACGTATCACCTGCTACAAGCGTTACAACCTTTGGTTTGAATCTTAAATTTTAATCAAATTAATTAAATAGTACAGATATGAAAAGCTTTAAAATTTTTAGAAAATTAAGAGTTTTAGCAAATATTAGTTTGATTGGAGTAGTTGCTTTGAGTACTCAATCATGTAATGATTTGTTAGAAGAAGAAGTTATTTCGCGTATTGGTAATGATTATATCAATACAGCGAAAGGTTTAAATGATGCGACGAGTGCAGCCTACTCTACCATGCGTTCTTGGTATGGTACAGAGCGTGGTATGAACTTGACTGTATTTGGTACGGATTCATATCAGAACGGAGCAGACGGTAGTTGGAAGTTTATGAATACATATACTACTGACTTTGATACGCGTAATGGTCAAGTTTCAGAAGTATGGAATGATTTTTATCAAGGTATTAATACGTGTAATGCAATCATTGATCGTGCTTCTAAAGTGACAGGATTAACCGATGCAGTTAAAAAGCAACGTGTAGCAGAAGCCAAATTCATTCGTGCGCATCACTATTTTATTTTAACTCAATTATTCGGTGGTGTAGATTTACGGTTATCAGAAACCTTAGCTCCTACAAAGGTTGCTAAGCGTGCTTCTATTGCAGAACAATATGCTCAAATTATTAAGGATTTGACTGAGGCCTTACCGGATCTAGAGAATAAGTCTCGTTCTGCTGAATATGGACGTATTACACGTGCAGGAGCGGAGCATTTATTAGGTCGTGTTTATTTGACTAAGGCTACATCTTCAGCTAAAGCAGGGGACGATTACTCAAAGGCGATTACTAGTTTGAAAAATGTAATCTCAAATTATGGAATGACCTTATTGCCTAATTTTGCTGACGTTCATAAGCAAGGTAATGAAATGAATGGTGAGGTAATCTGGTCTATTCAATATACGCGTGACCCATTAACAAATGCGGGTGGTAATAATGCTCACGTATTTTTTGGTATGGAATACGATGTTTTACCAGGTATGCAACGTGACACGGAGAATGGTCGTCCATTTAAGCGTTATATGCCTACGAAGTATACGTTAGATGTCTTATTCAAAGATAGAGAGAATGATAGTCGTTACAAGAAGACATTTAAAGATACGTATCTTTCAAATAAGCCAGGTACTTACAACACAAGTTTTGACTTATCTAAACCAACAGTAACTTTTGCACTTGGAGATACAGCTATTTTCCTACCAGGTGTAGAGATGTCTTTGGCAGAAAGAGCTAAGAAGAAATACCAAGTATTAGTTCCTTCTCGTTATGATGAGCGTATATTCTTAGCTATCAATAAGCACTTTGATGGAGCACGTGTAGACCGTACGCAATTTGAAGGTGGTCGTGATTTTATCGCCTTCCGTTTAGCAGATACTTATCTAATGTTAGCTGAAGCACAGTTTTTCTCTGGAGCAACTGCTGATGCAGCTGCGACTTATAATGTTGTGCGTCGCCGTGCTGCATGGCCAGGTAAGGAATCAGCCATGTTAATCACTGCAAGTGACTTGAATGTTAACTTTGTGATGGATGAGCGTGAGCGTGAGATGTTAGGGGAGCAATCTCGTTGGTTTGATTTAGCGCGTTGGGGTAATTTAGTAGAGCGTGTTAGAGCTCATAATCCTCAGGCTGCTGGTAGTATCAAAGCACACCATATATTGAGACCTATTCCTCAAACTCAAATTGATAGAGTAGAAGGAGGAAAAGACGCATTCCCTCAAAATCCAGGTTACTAAGATGTATGCTGATGTTCTCAAAAAACATAACCCAACTTCTGTAGAGGGTTATTTAG